>CAYGGQ010000050.1:0-6829 GCA_964349535.1 uncultured Gammaproteobacteria bacterium
TTTTTCGTCAACGTCTCTCCTCTTCCTCAACACGCAGATAAACAGAAAAAGCCAAAATAGAATGGCTAAATCGTTCTTAAAATAAGGAACATCAACTAAACCATGAATAAGAATGGCGATCAACGGGGCTGCTCCCGCGGCAAAAACACGGAGAGATCGTTGTGCCTGTTGCCATGCCTGTCGCAACCAAAGGATGATAATCCAGATAAAGGCCCCTACGCCCAGGAGACCCGTCTCACTCCAAAAATTGAAAAGTATATTGTGAGGATACTGAAAAATCTCAATCGCTCTCGCAAGATGATAAGGACGAAACACGATCGGATAACCGCCAAAGCCCGCGCCCCAAAAAGGGTGATCCTTCAACATTTCCCACGTCTCTCGCCAAATGAAAAGGCGAACCTGACCAGACCAACCTTGAAAGGTCAGCTCATGAAATACGGCATCACGAACAAAAGGGATTAACAAGACAAACAAAAGCGTAATCATCAAGCAGATGCCTGCGACTTTGCGAATTTTTGGCGTAAGCAAAGCAACGACTATCGTGACAAACAAAATCGCGATCATCCCCCCCTCACTTTTTGCGAAGGCGGCTGTCAGAAAAGACGCGACCCATGTGGTGACCATCAAAGCACGCTCTTTCGCTCCCTCCTGCAAAACCCGAGCCAAAGCCCATGCTCCAATCGGGGCGACGAACAAAGCGAGCGCGTTGGGAAATGGAAAGGGACCCGTCGCGCGTCGCCCCGCCAAAATCCCCACATTCCAAGGATACGGGATCCCCCATCCTGTAAAAAATTGCAAGGCTGCCCAACCTGCTAACAGGAAAACCGCTGCACAAAGCGCCCACCGCAAATGACGTAATGCTCTCTCGGACACCAAAACCTCCATAAAGACGACAAGAAGCAAGAGCGGTTCCAAAACATACGCGCGCCACAACCCAAAACCTGTCCAAATACTTGGTGAAACCAACACGGCAAGAAAAGTCGCGGCCATCCACGCAAGAATCGGCCATCGCCACACACCAAGTTGTCGCCACGCGCTCGTCACTCCAGACCAACCGTAAGCAAAAAGAAAAAGAACGACACAACAACCAATCAAGACTTCAAGCGCTGTGGTTGGCAGTGGCCCAAGATGAAAACGAACAAGGTAGGTCGGCAACAACAACGGGAACCAGGGCAGACCCAAAACCAGATAGTGACGTAATAATGCTCGCCGCTCTGCCCACCTCGTAGAATTCATGCCAACAGCCTAACCCACGAACCATTTTTTCAAAAGCCCCCTTTCAAATTCCAAGGAAAAGCGTTAGGCTTGCCAATACTATGATCAACAAAGAAGAGCTGCGCGCCCTATGCTTTAATCAGGATGGCAGCGTTAAAAAGAAGGCCGAATGCCGCGCAGAAATTATTAACAAGCTTATTTTGGATGAAATGATGGATATCGATGACGCAGAAAATCTGATCGACAAAAGCTTACGCGAATTCAACTTGTGGAATGAACCGACGCTGGAAGAATTGTTGAGGGATGATGACGTGACCCCTCTGTCATCCTGAGCGGAGTCTGACGGAGTCGAAGGACCTTGAACCCTCGACATGATCGCTCAAGATCCTTCGACTCGTCATCTCCTCTCTATTTTTTACGTGACTCACTCAGGACGACAGTAGGGGTACGTAAGATTCGTAAAACAAAAAATCCCTCTTGTTGCACAAGGGGATTTTTTGTTTTTTCCATCATCGTCAAGCATGGACACGGTGATGGAAAAATCTTATCCGTTCGCTCGCGCGACAAAAGCGGTGAACGCCTTTCTCGCGCGAGCCAGGGGACAAAATGAACTGCCCTGATTGTTCATGGTTGGCGTGAAAACGTCAACAGAACGCCAGTGGATAACTTTTACCTGCTTTCCCGTAAAACGTAAAGGCTCTGCTGATCGCTGTCATACACGCGCACAAAACGCGGATCAGTTTGAAGAACAGCATCAAGCTCTGCTCGACGCTGTTTATCGATTAAAACAGCGTCTGCGTGAAACTGATCAACGATCACGCGGTACGGCTCCGTCGAGGTGACGGATTGAAAAGCGACCGCCATATGCGCGCTCGAAAGCGTCGAGCTTGCCGCCAACAAAAATGTTGGATCAAGACCGGAAATGTACCGATACTCGTCTGCCGTCGCGAAAAGCACAGGGAACTCATCCCAAAAAACATGATAGACGCGTCCGCCCGCGGGAACGTGCTGACGTAACACGGCGATCGTGGCAGCCCAATACTGAAAGGCTGTGGCGTGTGCATGTAACGTGCGATAAAGCGTGATCTGCTGATGACCTAACACAAAGACGGCGGCACCAATGAATACAGCCGCCAACAAGCGACGGCTCCCCTGCTTCAACCACGACGTGCGCTCTTGCCACAACAACATCACCTCTGATCGAAAACGTGACCAATCAACAAACGACGACAGCACGGCCAACCATAATACGAACAAGGGAAGGGCGTATTCGATGAAGCGTCGACTCTTAAATACGAACGCGAAAAGAACGGCGGCAGGTAACGCAAGCGCAATCGCCTGCTTGCTACGAACCGTTGATCGTATGGAACGTCGTGCAAATAAAAAACCAAAACAAAGTGCGTACGCCACCATCAAAAGAAGAGAAAAACTTGCGATCACCTCTGCCACTGTAGACGGATACCACTCTGATCCTAAACGCAGTTGATGGATGGGCGTCAAAAAACCAATTTGCACCACCTGAACCCACAAAAAGGCGGGCAGCTGTTTTGCGTTTGGATGCAAGCAGAGACCAACGACAACACCTGCCCAAGAACTAAAAATTGTTTTCCAACTAATCGCTCGCAATGCGTCACGCCAAGAACGGTCACAGACGATGTGATCATGAAGCGCTTCTCCCATGACCATCAACCCTTGACAGCCAAGAAGGATCAACCAGCCACCATGCGTAAGTGCAAAACCCGCACCCGTAAAAAAAGCTAACCACGGGGAACGCATCATCAGAGCCGTGATTCCGAGCACAAACCAAGACAGCGCGAGGGGCGATGCCTTTCCAAGAGACAAACGAAAAAATAAAGGGGGTGAGGCAATCGCGAGGAGTGTCCAAAACTTTGCATGAGGAACGCGAAGACGACGAAGGGAGAAGAATAATACAAAAGAGAAACAGACGGCAAAAAAGACTGCTGCAATCTGGCCCCCGCTCAATACGCCAAACACACGCACAAACGGCATCGTCAAAACATGAAATAAAAAATGCTGATCCGCGAAATGCGTACCAAGGCTCGTGAGATCCAGCCAAGGAAATGAGGTGAGTGGACCATGAACGAGCATCAAAGCCGTCACTTTTGCATGATAAAAAGCATCTGGGTCTGTAAAAGCCCCCCAAGGTTGAAAGACAGAAAACCAAACGGCGATCAAAAAGAAGAACAGAGGGGTGCGGAGACGAGGGAACATGGCAGCATCTTAGCACGCGACAAAGACTGGGATTGTTTCCCTTGTCATCCTCGTGCGAAGTCTGACGGAGACACGGGGATCCAGCGTGCGGCAGCACAAACAAAAAAGGTAACCTTTTGGTTCGCTCAGCTGGATCCCCGCATTCGCGAGGATGACAGATAAAAAAACATCCCCCTGCTCGCCGTAGCGAACAGAGGGATGTGAAGTAGTCTTACTTGCAGTGCGGATCCGCCTTGCAGGCCGGATCCCACTTGCAGATGGCGGCCGGCATGCTTGCGCAGCCAGCAGCCGCAAGGGCCGTCCCTCCGCTCGCGGTTGGCGAGGTCGGGGCTGCCGACGGTGCCTTGGCAGGCGCCACGCAGAGCGACGTCCGCTTTGAGCACCTGTTGCTCAAGCAATCGTCGTTCGCCGCACAGGGTTGCCCGTTCGCCACCTTGGGCTTGTTGACGATAACGAGCTGCTCAGGGCTCGGCTCTGAATTGCCCGAACCACGAACCGCGACGAGCTGGTAATAGTACCTGCCCGGCGCGACGCCCGCGTCGATGAAGTGTGTCTGCGACTTGGCGAGGGGCGCCTTGAGGGGCGTCACCGCCTGGTACGTCGCGGACATCTCATCACGGCGGAGGATGCGATAGCCATCCGCGCCGGCCGAGCGGCTCCACTCGAGCTTGACCTGCAGATCTTCGACGGAGATCACGGGCTTGGGAGCCGTATGATCCACGTACTCACCCGTGACCGTCACCGCCTCGGCCTTGGGAGACCAGAAGCCGATGAACAGCACGATGAGAAACGCGTGACCCGCCACCACGAAGAGTGGCACGGCCACGAACTTGCGAAGCAGACGCCAGTTCTTGTCGTCCGTCTTGGGGTACATGAGGTAGGCGATGGTGCCGGCGACGAACAGCCGGAACAACACCATCTTGGTGGACGCGAGTGCCAGCGTGACCTTGCCTCCGAAGAAGCCGGCCACCCACTCGAGTAGTCGCACCAAGAACCCGACCGCTCCGACGATCGTGCTTTCGCACGCCGCACCGAACGCGTCGACCTTGCTGACCGCGCTCGGGAAGAGCATCGGCAGCACGGCGGCGATGAGCAGGACGTACGCGACGATCATGAACCGCCACGCGCCCTGCAACTTCATCCCCTTCACCGCGTCTTCCGTCTCCCCGCTATTGCCGAGGAAGCGGTAGAGCTGCTCGCCGATCACTCCGAAGAGGATGGCGCCGAGCAGCACGGTCGGGTTGACCGTCAGGATCTGGATGATCGCAAGCGGCACGAACACCGCCGCGAACGAACCGAACACCGCCGCGAGCCAAGGCTGAACCTCCTCCTGGTCCGCGATGTTGGCGACGCGCGCCTTGGGATCCGTGATCTTCTTCAGATCATCTTTGTTCCCCAGCAACGTGCCAGAGACGATGAGCATGAAGCGATCCATCGTGAACTCGACGAAATCGATACCTGTTTTGGCGACGGCCGCCAGCAAGTACCCGATGATCGAGATGATCGCGCAACCGATTGCGACGTACATACCGCCGATGAGGGCGATGGCACGCGCGTCACCGATGACGCTGAACCTGTTCCCGTCCTGCGCCATGGAGGCGAAGACGAAGAGCGTGAGCGTACCGAACATGAGGTTCGTACGCACCGCCCAAGCCAAGACGTCGAGCGCCGAGAAGTCCCGCTGCGAGCGCACCAGGACCCGGACCATGGCTGCGATCGCCAGAAGTCCGGTCACGCCAATGCCGATGAAGGCACTCCCAGCGTGAGCGTTCTTGGCGTAGACCATGGCTACGACCGTGCCGAGCGCAAGCGCTACGACGACGATCCAGCCGAACTGCCGCATCATGGGGTCGACCGCCCCGCGCTTGATGGTGCGGGAGAGCCGACGACGGTAGTAGCCGATCTCCTGACCGAGCACGGTCAGAAGCGGACCGTGTCCATTCTGCACGAGGTAGATCAGGACGGCCGGTACCACAACCGCGACAGCGAGGACCAACAGGACGAGCAACATGGGAACCTTTCCGCCGAGCTCAGCTCGGCTGGGTGGGGGTTGGATCCCTGTCGAGCGTAGCTCAACTAGGGGCGACGCGGAGCGGACCTGATGCTCAACCGACCATCGGAGAGCATTTCGTAGACTTCGAGCATGGTCTTGTCGCCCTCGCCATTTTGCTGGCACCAGGCGACACCTCCCTGCAGCTGCTGACGCGTCAACCGCGGCTGAGGGTACTCCTCGAGCACCTCCTGCCACTGATGGTCGCGCTGGCTCTGCTGGAGCGATGCCGTGATGTCACGGAGCGCCTGATGCGCTGCCGGACTTGGCGTCAGCTTTTTGATGAGCGCTGCCGCCTTGTCGAAGTACGACGTGCCATCCCCCGACTTCGGCGCCTCGCCGTAGATGTGCTCGAGATACTCGAACATCTCAACGGATGACATGCCAACGATGGTGACAAGCACCTTGTAGTCGTTGATCTTCGGCTTGAGCGCCTTGAAGCGCTTGGCGTCAGCGTCATTGAGACCACGAATGGTCGCGATAAGCTGCAGCTGCTTCTTGGCGGGCAGAAGCACGAAAAGATCCTCATACTTCCGCTGCACCATTTTCGCGTCGATCTTGTTGCCGGCGACGGTCATCGCCTGATTGACGTCCGCCTGACTGATCTTGCCGCGAGTTGCGTAAGCACCATTCAGGCCTTCAAATACGTCGTCAATGAACTCATCCACGAGCTGGTTAACCTCGTTAGGCCAACCAAGACCGAGAATAAACTTCTTGAATGCCGCTGGATTCTGAATGGCAGCACCGAGCGCATCGAGGCCGAGCTTTGTCAGCTCCTGACCAAGCAATGCTTCGGCCATCGTCAAGAAGACGTTGATCGCCTTGACGTTGAAGCCCTTGTCGCCGACCGCTCGGCCAGCGCGCGCAACCAACATCTTCACCATGCGCCAAAAAAACGACGCATCCGAAGACAGGTCCTTGTCCTGCTGAGGCTTTCCGCCTCCCTGATTATTCTTTGCCATCTGGACTCTCCCTTGTGTAGCCCTGATTGATATCAGGGCTGGTTGGAATGCAGTTGTCGAAGACCACTTTTACGCGCACACGCGCAATAAAAGATGTATAACTCTAGCATGAAAAGCCTCTTTTGTCAATCCCTTCTTGTTTGCCTTTTTTTGCAGGGTTAAGCCAAATTAATTTGGCTTAGGTTAGCCAAATCCACCCTTGACAAAATGATGGAATAATGATAGAGTATATCTTCGAAGCTGGTGCAGGAATCCTCCTCACCGCTCTCGATATTCCTTGAAATCTCCAGAAAACACCACAAACCGTCCACGAGACGGAGAAAAGGGACATCCCATGTTCACCTCGTGCTTCCCCCCACCCGGACAGACC
>CAYGGQ010000051.1:0-6567 GCA_964349535.1 uncultured Gammaproteobacteria bacterium
ATGTGAATATGTGTGCGTCCTTTCCACAAACAGATAATCCATTCGTCAGAGCCCTCCGCAAGAATTTACGAAACTCTGTATCTGTCTTAGCGTCATCAACCGTACCGCCGTATCGCCCTTTTCCACCAATACCCTTGTCATAATTAAGATTTATGTTGTACGGAGGATCTGTGTAGATCGTATTCACTTTTACGCCGGCCATGAGTCTCTGAACAGATTTTGGATTCGTGCTATCACCGGCCAGAAGACGGTGTGAACCGAGTTGATATAAGTCTCCAAGTTTTGCTTTTGGCTTTTTAATTTTTTCTAGTTCTTTCTCTACGTCGAACTCGTCGTCCTCGACCGAAAGATCATCGAAGAGATGGGAGAGATCGGCATCGTCGAATCCACTCATCAGAAGAGTGTCTATGTCGAAGTTGGTCGCAAGCTTTTCCCAATCCCAAGTACCGTGGACCGCATTACTTGTGAGCAAGTATCGTTTATACTCAGACTCACTCAGCTTTCGATTAGGAACACGGACTTCAATCATCTCGTTCTCACGCCCAAGGAGCTTCATGACCATGAGCCTCTGGTGTCCAGCGATCACTCGATGATCCGTATCGACTACCGGCAACTCAACTAAATTAAATTTTTGGAGGCTCTTTTTTAGATCCTCAACCTGCTTCGGACTCATCGTTCGAGGGTTCTCCTCATTTGGCACGAGATCAGCAACTTTGTGCTTCTCGGTATGCCAGTAAAGTTTGGACATATGACTAAAAGTCATTATGGCCATTTATCGATAGCTGAATTTTTGTCGCTGGTATAAAAATACCGAGATAACAAATAACCAGCCCATTCAATAAATGGTCTGAATTAGTTGTTATCTCGGTGTTTCACACCCGTAACGGAACAATCAAACTCCAAGGAGTTAGATCGGCCGTAATAAGGTAGTCCGTCAAGGGACTCTAAGAAACCATCTCTACCTGAGATCTTCGCGGAGATAACTGTCTGCGTTCCGGCGCCACTCTTACGAATGTAAGAGCTTGTGCCAGCGCTAAACAATTAACACATGGATTCAAGGAACGTACTGATACATAAAAGATAGCATAATTAGCTCCAGCTAGGCAACAGATAAGGAATTAGTAAAAAGATATTTCAGTGCATATAATTCCTAGGATATGCAACTATCAGATGAGAAAATTCAAGAGTTAAAACTTCTGCTCGAAAAAGAGCATAAGCGCGAATTTACATGGGAAGAAGCATCGGAAGCTGCTCGTAATTTGGTTGGATATGCCGAATTATGCTTTAGAGTGTGGAGAGAGGATGAGCGCAGAAAAAGGAAGCTTCAGGAATCTCCCAAAGGCTTTCCACTTGATGGTGCTGGATATACCTGTTTTATATGCGGATCTGGAACTCGAATCGGTGGTAGTTGGTACGATAAATATGGGATTAAATGCATGGTCTGCCAGGGAGCGATCAATCGAAAAGAAATACCTCCTTCGCTCGCAAAGAACAAAGAGAGTTGGTACTCCACATATGATCTAGAATCATCTTTTAATATCAAAGCTCCTACGCTACGACGTTGGATAAAAGATGGAATTCTCAAAGCGCGAACGGTTACCTCTGACGGAAAAGGTGTTCACATGCAGCTTTTTCTGATTCGGGACAACAAAGATACGCTACCACCTAAAAAATTGGTGAAAAGCCGAATGGTAAAAGTGACAAAGGACGGTAAAGATTGGTTCCATTCAGAACCATGGTATCGGTTTGTAGATCCGCATGAGCATCTAAAAGGATACAAGATCATGGATTATCTCCGAGTGACCCATGGTGAAGAGAGCCAAAGTAGGAAGGACTGAAAAACGAAAGATATGCATTCCATCAATCCGCTTCCTATGATTTAATGTTATAGGCATTTAATCGATGCCAACCTTAATTCATTTTCGCCTTTATTGGCGATAAATGTCGAAGGTGCGTCAGCCGATTTTGTTAGGGTAACCCGAGACCTCTTATCTCATGATGGAGGTCTTGTGTTTTATCTGACCCAAACTTCATGGCGTACCTTTGCAAGATACTTTTCAAGATCAGTTGGATCAATCCGCATGAGACTGCCGATCTTGTAATATCCAATCTGCCCACCATGCAGGAGGCGAGACAATGTAACTTTGGAAATTTTGAGTTGCTTTGCGACTTCTTCTGGTGTCAGCAGTTGTTTCAGCTCTCGATTCTTTGGAGGCGTGAATTTAAGCGAATCACTGACTTCTAAAGGAATGTGTTTAGACATAAGATTGTAATGATTGTGTTTTACTTCGCGTGAGTCGAACGGCAACCGTCGCTCGAGCATAAATAGCGTTCTTCGTCTGGCCCGTCTTACACGCGCAAGCGATGTTAGCTCTGGAGATTTCTCAACTTCAGCGTACGCTGCAATTTCTCTCGCTTCAAACCGTAGATTCCCTGCTACCCTAAAAACAGGAATATGCCATCCAGCGGCAAGCGTCATTACATGATTCAGAGGGACACTGAGCGTCTCGGCAACCTCCTTGGGTGTCAAAAACACCAAATCTTCCCAATCAATCGAAAGATTGTCCTGTTCCATGCCAAAAGTGTGTTTGATGGGCCTAGAGTGGTCAAATACCCTAAAACGGGACACGGCAGAAGTAGCGCCACGGTGTCCCATTTGTCCCATTCTAAAAACCTAGACTCCGACCCACGTGCCTCAAAACAGCAGAAGTGGTAATCTCTCGAAAGCCCTTAGAAAGACCCCTGGAGCTTGGTACTTAACCTACCGACACCGCCATACCAAAACCGACCCTCATGGGTCGGTTTTGATTATCCTCCTTCCGCCAGAAAAAATCTTTTATTTTACAACTGATTCAACGCCGCCGCCGTCTTCGGTCCCACCTGTCCTGCCCCTGGGGCTGTGGCTGCTGTGATGATGCCTCGCGCGATTTGAAATTTAATCAGGGACTGTTTTGTCATCGGACCAAAATACCCTGTCACCCTTGACGCGTCTGGTTTTTGTTTAAAGTAGATAGCAAGTTTTTTTTGTAATTCCGTCACCTGCGACGAGCGCATCCCCTCTTTTAATCCCGCGACAAAGAGCTTTCTCGTGACAGGTGCCGTCGCTGGTGCAATGACAGGCGCGGTTGCGATGGTCGGTGTCACGTCTTCGGTCGTCCTCGTGACGGATACAGGGGCAACGGGAGCCGCCGTCGTCACGCTTTGACCAGCCAACACCTTCTTGCTTTGAACCAAGAACGCTGCTCTCGCACGCAGAACACTTTTGGAATAAGACTTCACCGCCGACTTTGAACCATACGCTCCATAGCCACAATAAGGTTCTTCCATGGCGACCCATGCCGTCGCGAGGACTTGGCGATAGATCTCGATGACTTTGAGCATCGCTTCGTCGCCTTTCTCCATATGAGGCGCGACATCTTTCTCCATTTGTGTTACGGCTGCTGTTTTAAGTTTTACGGTTGCCGCGGTCACGCATTTTGTGGCAGGAATGACAACCGATGTGGCTGATACTGCCATGGGGGCGAGACATGACGTCATCAATAAAAAACTGGCCAACAAGTGAACGACACGTTTTTTATAAGAAACAATCATAGTTGCTTGTTAGCATACCAAATCCTCGTCCCCTTGTCAGCCATCAAAATAGGGCTTATTTATGCGCCTCTGGCGAGGGTGAGGACATGGACCCGAGGAGCCCCCGCCGCTAACAAAACATGGACGCATTCCTGCATCGTGGCCCCTGTTGTGATGACGTCATCCACCAAAAGGACTGAATCACCTATCTGCGCCGTTGCTTCAAACAGTTGGTGGACATTGGTTTGTCGTGCCGCGTTCGTGGGTAAATGAGCGTTTGGTTCTACCGATCGCCGACGACGCAACAGAGACGAGCGCGTGGCCCAAGGCACAATCGTGTCACGCACGGCATCGGCGAGGAGCGCCGCGTGATCCATCCCACGCTCCCGCATACGCTTGCGATCGCCGGGCACAGAGGTGACGATGAGTGTTGACGCGCCCGCCCATGGCCAAGATTCCATTCGTTCATCGCGGTAGCGCGCCAACACCTGCCTCCAGACGGGAACGAGACAACGCGCGGAACGATACTTAAACGCCGTCACCAGTTCGCGCATCAAAGGATCACCATAAGCGGCGCAGACGTTGAGCGAGGCGAACGGCCACTCCCCATTACACAGATGATCCCCTTTTAACACTCCCCCGCATTGCGGGCAGCGATTGTGGCGATACAAAAAAAGCTGTGCCAAACAGGTCGCGCACAGCCACCCATCCGGTGCGTGACAATGCAAACACCGTGGAGGAAATAAGGCGTCAAGACAAACATCAACGCAGGACTGCCAAAATGCAGACATTCATTTAACGCCGAATCAAGGTTGAAAAGGTTGGACCACGACGCGTGAGACGATCCACGTTTCTCCAGCTTGATTAAAATCTAAAACAATTTGTTTGTAACTGACTTCATTCGCCGCGTCGCCTCGTTCGATCGTTTGCTGTGCCTGAACCGTGACTTGCGCCGAGGACTTACCAATCAAAGGCAGTGGGGACGTGATACGAGCACTAAGCGTGTGCATGGTTTGTCCCCAGACCGGACCAAAAGATGGGTGCTCCGCAACCAACGCCACCCGTGCTTTTTCTAATTGTTCTCGCACGCCTGTTGAAGCCTCCAGATAAACGGCTTGCATCGCCACAAAACCATCCACGCTCGAATAAGTCCCCTGACGCGCGGCGAAAGACAAGGCCTGTCGTTTTAACGCTTCTTGCGCTTGTCGCTCCTTTTCCTCCGGCGAGCTTGGTATCGGTTTTGCCGCTGGTGGGGTGAATGTTTCTGGGGTACTGGATGTTGCCGTTACTCCGGGAGATGTTTTGCGATCCCCGAGTTTCGCGGAAAAAAAAGAACGCCAAGCCCAAAAACCCAGCACGATAAGCAGGAGAGCGACGGCGATCAAAAGAAGGGTGCGTCGAGACATAAGGAAGGTTAGGTTGATGTTGCAGCGTCTTTCGCCGCCTGTGATTCAGCGAATTCTTTTTTTGCTGCTTCAATTTTTAGCAACTGTTCTGGATTGGTCGTCACGATTTGGTCTTCGGTCATCGACGCGACGACTTGAATAGCGGCGCGCTTTGCCCCCGCGAAGAAGATCCCTTCACCCACGCCAGACTCAAGCAAAAGGTATTTTTCTGATTGCGTGAGCAGGAAGGTACGCGCCACGAGATCGATCGACGCCGGTGACTGTTTGAGAAGCATCTGCATCGAACTGTTCGTGACAATCGCTTGACCGTACGGGGAGGTTAAAAAATCATTCACGTCTTGCGTGATCGTGGTGATGCCGAGGTAGTACTTGCGACAGCGCTTAACGAGAGCAAAGATAAACTTCGCGGAATCTTCTGACTGCATCAACCACCACGCTTCATCAATCACGAGAATGCGTTTTTTACGTTCAGAGCGCACCACGTTCCAAATAAAATTCACGATCGTGTAGATCGCCATGGGACGCAATTCATCTTCCAGATCGCGCACGGAAAAAACCACCAGTTGATTGTTGATTTGAACCGTCGTTGCGGAATTGAGCAGACCAGCAAAAGTTCCTTCGGTGTACTTTCCTAATTTGACCACCAACTCGGCCGTTCCCTCCATGCCTTCTAAAATATCCTGAAAATCCTTCATGATGGGCGGCTCAACCGTGGTGATATCCACTCCCGGCACAATATCTTTTTTAGCGAATGTTTCAAGCAACGCGCGGTCCAAAATAGAATCCTCCATCGTCGTAATTTTACCCAACATCAAACGCAGCAACCCTTTAATCGTAATCACGGCGCTTCGGATCACGTCTTCGACGGAGTAGGACTCGCCCGCTGGTCGTGGAAGATCGAACGGATTTAATTTAGAACGCGATGCCAACGAAATATTGATGTACGTTCCGCCCACCGCGTCGGAAAGATGCTTGTATTCCATTTCTGGATCGATGACGATGACATCGACTCCCATCATCATGGAACGGATGACTTCCAGTTTGATTGTATAGCTTTTTCCCGCACCTGACGTGGCAAAAATCACCGCGTTCGCGTTTTGCAAAGAAAAACGATCGAACAGGATCAACGAATTGTTGTGACGATTAACGCCATACAGAATACCGTTGTCACTCGTAAGTTCGGCAGACGTGAAGGGAAACGACGACGCAATCGGCGACGTGCTCATGTTGAACGTAATTTGCAACTCATCATTTCCGACGGGCAAGGTCGAATTAAAACCTTGCTCTGCTTGAAAGTAAGCGCGTCGCGTATAAATCAACATCGCGCCAAACGTCCCTTCGACGGTGGACGTCACCCGTTCAAGCTCTTCTTTATCCGTAGAATAAAACGTGCAATAAAAAGCAAATTGAAAAAAGTGTTCAATACCTTGGGTCAGATCATCGCGCAGCTGTTCAATATCTCGCAAGGCGGTTTCGGCGATCGGGTCGCGTGGCTTTCCGGATTCGGAGTCCGTCGTAATCTGTGCCTCGAGAATACCGACCTTTTTCTTTAACTGTTTCAAAATAATGTCGGCCTTGATCGGATAAAAAA
>CAYGGQ010000052.1:0-6557 GCA_964349535.1 uncultured Gammaproteobacteria bacterium
GGGATTGTCATGGGTTGCCAATTGAGAATCTTATTGAGAAGGATTTAAAGCTCGTGTCCAAAAAAGAGATCGAGTCTTACGGCATTGATAAGTTCAACAACGCCTGTCGTCTGTCGGTCTTCACGTATGAAAAAGAATGGGCGCGCTATATCGAACGACTCGGTCGTTGGGTTAATTTTGAAGACTCCTATAAGACGATGGATTTTCGTTACACGGAATCCGTGTGGTGGGTTTTTGCGGAACTCTATAAGAAAAAACACCTGTACAAGGATGTGCGCGTGTCGCTGTACTGTCCACGCTGCGCGACACCGCTTTCAAATTTTGAGATTGCGATGGGAAATTCGTACATGGATTACGATGATCCAGCCGTATTTGTCAAGTTTCCCGTGAAGGATAAAGAGAAGACGTTTTTTTTAGCATGGACGACAACGCCATGGACGCTTCCCGCTAACACCGGTTTAGCGGTTCACCCAGATTTGATGTATGTCGCGATGAAACTGGATGAGAGCGGGGAGACGCTGATTTTTGCGGAGGGTCGTCAATCGGATGTGTTGAAGCAATACTATCCGCTCGTGGATCACGACCATGGAGTCCCGTTTGAGGTTGTGGGTCGTTGGAAAGGGGCTGAATTAGTTGGATGGCGTTACGAGCCCCTGTACCATTTTCTTCCTGTAGAAGGCGATGGATTTCGTGTCGTCGCGGGCGAGCATGTGACGGCAGACGATGGAACGGGCATTGTGCACACGGCCCCTGCTTTTGGAGAAGATGACTTAGCGGTGGCGCGTAAAGAGCATTTACCGCTCGTGTTTACGGTGGACGACGAAGGACGGTTTATCGAGGCATGCGGACCATTCGCTGGATTAAAGGTCAAAGAGGCGGATCCAAAAGTGATGGAAGATTTACAGTCGCGCGGATTGCTGTACCGCGCAGAAAAGATTCGTCACAGTGTTCCCGTCTGTTGGCGCTGCAATACGTTATTGATCTATAAAGCGCAGCCGGCGTGGTTTGTTGACGTGACAAATTTGCGTTCCAAATTGTTAAAGAGCGCGAATAAAATTCATTGGCACCCGGAGCATTTTAAGGATGGGCGTTTTGGCAAAGGGCTGGCATCGGCGCCGGACTGGAATATCTCCCGTACGCGGTATTGGGGGTCACCGATTCCCGTCTGGGAGTGTAAGGACTGTTCGGAGCGTACCGTCATCGCTTCCATTGCGGAATTAAAAAAGTTAGCAAAACCTGAAACACTGCCTTCGGATTTGGATCTGCATCGTCCGATGATTGATCAGGTCGTCATCCCTTGTTCTTGCGGAGGCGAGCGTCGTCGTATTCCCGAGGTGTTTGATTGTTGGTTTGAATCGGGGAGTATGCCGGTCGCATCTTTGCATTATCCATTCGAAAATAAGAAATGGTTTGATGACAATTTTCCAGCAGATTTTATCGCGGAAGGACAGGATCAAACACGTGGATGGTTCTACACCTTGCATGTACTTGCGACGGCGCTGTTTAACAAACCTGCCTTTAAGGATGTCGCGGTGACCGGGATGATTTTGGCGGAAGATGGGAAGAAGATGTCGAAGAGTCTTAAGAATTATCCGGATCCTTGGAAAGTGTTCACGACGTATGGAGCAGACGCTATTCGTTATTATTTTCTTTCTTCACCCGTGGTCGAGGCAGAAGCGTTGAATTTTTCAGAACGTGATTTACAAAATATCGTGCGCAACGTGGTGAATTTGTTGTGGAACGTGAAAACGTTTTACGCGACCTACGCAAAAGAAACCATTCGCGTCACAAAACCACGCAGTGCGCATATTTTGGATCGTTGGATTTTTTCGCGCTTGGTCCAGTGTCTTCAGGAGGTGACGGAGTGCATGGATCGTTATGAGTTGGCTCGCGCGACACGCCCGATTCGTGGATTTATCGACGACCTTTCGACGTGGTGGTTGCGTCGTTCGCGTGAGCGATTGAAATCTGACAATGCTTTTGAACAGGCGGATGCACTGAAGACGTTGCGCGAGGTGTTGGAAGAGTTTTCAAAGATTATCGCGCCTTTTATGCCGTTTATCGCCGAGCGCATCTATTCGGATATTGGCGGACAAAAGGCATCGGTGCACTTAGAAAAATGGTCGAAGGTGGAGACGCGTACTCTAGATGAACGTCTATTGATGGATATGCAATGGATGCGAGAGGTTGCGAGCAAAGCTCATGAAGCGCGATCAGCGGCAAAAATTGCTGTCCGTCAGGCACTTGCGAAAATTACGATTCGCGTGAAAGCCGTTGATCAGATGGAGCGCGTGCGTAAACAGGATGATCTGCTTCGTATTCTTCGTGAAGAAGTGAATGTGGAGGCCGTGGATTTGGTTGCTGCGCCTGACCTGACTGATGCGTGGACCGTTGAATTGGACACCGTCATGACTCCAGAACTGAAACGGAAGGGTCGTTTGCGCGAATGCGTTCGACAGGTGATGAATCTGCGCAAAGAGGCGGGTTGTAAACCAACGGATGTCATTTCGGTAGTCTGCGTCGTCGAGGCGGGTGAACTTTACGATCTGTTGACCGAGGCATCTGAAGTCATGAAGAAAGACGTGAAGGCATCCGCGTTTGTTGTGTCATCGACCGCGCCAGAGGTCTCGGTCGCGCAGAGTGAGATTCGTATCGATGGAACGTCAGGAAAAATGTTTTTGGTTTAATCCGGCTGTCATCCTGAGCGGAGTCTGATCCTTCGACTTCGCTCAGGATAAACTCCGTCGAAGGACCTTGAACCCTTCGGCATGATCGCTCAAGATCCTTCGACTCCACTTCGTTACGCTCAGGACGACAGTATAATAAATTCCCCGCCTCTCATGAGACGGGGAATTTATGTTCATTGAGTTGGCGTTTAAGCCGTTTTTTGACAGGTGCAGGTTCCGTTGGCGCAACCGCAGCCACAGTTTCCACTACCATTCATTTCATTTTTTTTGAAATAACGCATGAGAGTGAAGCGACCTCCGCCAACGAGGGCGAGACAGATCGTTGTGGCGAACAAGGAAAGATCGACATCGGCCGCGGGGAATTTGAGTTTCTTGACCATGAACAGAGCGACGAACATGACACAGGCAATGAGTCCGGCAAAGTAACGCGTGCCGATGCCCAAGAGGACGGCGATGCCACCGACAAATTCAGCTAAAGCGGCGGCATAGGCGAAGAAGCTTGGAGCGATGAAGCCAAGACCTGCTACCATGCCTGTGAAGGCGGTCATTCCTGGCGCGTCGCCGAAGAGTTTGCCATAGCCATGCATAATAAAAATGACACCAACAGCGATACGGAGAGCTAAGAGCCCCCAGCTTAAATAGCGTTTGTTGCCGCAGCAAGATGTGTTGTTTTGCATAGTAAAGTAATGATTTAGTCCCTTTAGTATAGGAGAAAAAGAGCTTTTTGTGAATAAAACTTTTATTTTCGTCAATCTTAGGTGATTTGGTGGTATCGATGACGATAGACACGATCGCGGAGGAAACGGACAAAACGGGATTGGATGACAAAGCTCTTGAGATCGCAGACACCGGTCTGGCCAAGGAGGATGAGATTGCCTTTTGAGGTGTAATGGAAAGATTTGAGAGGTTTTTGTTGGATGGTGCGTACGATATTTTGTGAAATAGCGTCTGCCATGAGGAAGGCGGTTTGCGCATTTTTTGGAATGGTAACGTTTTGATCCCGATAGGAAATCGCGTCGCCTGCGGCAAAGATGGTGTCACACACACGTAAAAAAGCATCGGTGGTCATGAAGCCAGCTGGATCGTGATGAATCGCGGGGGTGAATGAGAGTGGTCTTGGTTCTAACCCACCGCACCAAAGCACGAAGTGTGTCGGGATGACTTGACCCGTTGCGGTTGTGATCTGTGTTTCGTCGACCTGCGTGATGAGTTCGCTTACGTGCAGATCAATATTTGCTTTTTTGAGGGCACGTAAAGTTGCGAGTACGATCTTTTGAGAAAAACCAGGTAAGATTTGAGGAGTTCCTTGGATCACGGACAGAGAAACATTGGATGCGAGCGAAGACCAAGCAGTGTTTTGACAGAGATGATGTTGAATGTATTGTTGCAGCGCGAATACGCTTTCAATGCCGGTCAACCCTCCGCCTACCACTACAAAATTTAACAGGTGACGTCGAATGGCTGCATCAGATGTCGCCGCCGCTTTTTCTAACAGGTTATCGATTTGAGCATGGATTCGTTCGACGTGATGGATTGTTTTGAGTGGGAAGGAATAGGATTCGGCTCCAGGAATATGAAAGTACCGTGTTTGGGCACCATGCGAGAGCACGAGAAAATCGTAAGACAAGGATGGTTTTTGGTTATCTAGATGGACCATTTTTTGTTGACGGTCGATGGATGTTACGTGGCCTTGTAAAAAAATGAAGCGATGTTTTTTACTGAGAGTTATTAATGAGGCGCGGGCGAAAGGGGAGGGGTTGCCACTAAGCGCATCAATCAAACGCGGGGTGAACAAAAAATGGTCTTTGTCATCTACGAGGGTGATGCGTGCGGATGGACCGAGACGCTGACGCAGGAGTTTGGCAGAACGAACGCCAACAAAACCGGCACCGACAATGACGATATGGGGAGACATGGGGGCATTATGCGGTGAAACAAATGGAAAGTAAAACACCCCTTCGCATAAAGCTTCGGGGTGTTGAGAGTTCTAGGTATTGAGGAGTTCGAGCATCTTGAGAAGATGATCGCGTTGATGGAGACGTGTCTCATGAAGGAAGCGTTGGAAATCTTCCGGAGAGGTCTCATTTGCGTTGTCCGTGATGAATTTGAGTGAGATCCAGGGAACGGATTCGCAGGCGATAGCAACGGCCGCCGTTTCCATGTCCACGGCATCACCTTTGAGAGGAGGTTGCTGTAGAAGATGGACGTCCTGCGCGTCTCTCACGAACCGATCGCCACTCAGCATGCGACCCATATCCCAGGTGATGGAATGGGAGAGCATCTGCGCTGCTCGAAGAGCGAATCGGCACAAAAACGGATCAGATTTCCAGTACCACTTTTCTTGAAAAGGAATACAGCCGCGATGCGGCGCAAACGGCACCGCATCGACATCGTGTTGCGCCGTCGTGTCCGTGATAAAGAGACGGCCCGGTCGAAGCGTTGGATTGAGTCCGCCCGCGGTGCCGATCAGGATGACGTTGATTTGATGACCGGGTGCTGATGAACTACGCACTTCATCGAGCGCTTGACGCGTGGCGAGTGCCGCGTTCACTTTCCCGATGCCGATCGTCCTGAAATCGACATTGTGTTGTTTTAAGCGAGAGTCGTCTCGTAAAACCTTGATTTCATCTTCCATGGCGGCAAGAACGAGAAAACGACGATTGCGGATGTCTGTGGGCATGACGCTGTCTCCTGTGTGAAAGAAAAAGGCCGATCCCGAAGCGCTCGGGATCGGCCAGTAGATCACGATTCGTTGACCTTGTCAACGCCAAGGTGCACGCGTGAGTCGGTAGGGACGACGAAGACCTTGGCCGCACCCTGGCCGAACTTGGAACGTTCCCAATCGATGAATGTCTGCCCGCCGGGTCCTTGCAGAACGGCGGTCACGGCCTTGAGGCGCGCCTCTTCAGCTTCGCGTTCCGCTGCCGCCTTGATACGGATCGCTTCGGCAGCGCCACGCGCTTCTTCTTCGATAGCAGCACGTTCGATGCTCGCGATATCGAGTCGCTTCTTGCGCTGGTTCTCGAGTTCGAGGTTGATGAGTTCCTTCTTCGCTTCCTCGTTTTCGGCGCGTCCCTTGATGAGGCGGCGCTCGCTTTCGAGTTGCGCCTCTTCCTGGACGCGACGCGTGAAGATGTCGACGTTGGTCTTGATCGCGTCCGAGAGCTTGGCGGCAATCTCCTTGTCCGCCGGCGTGATCCCTTCCACGTCGATCCCGAAGATCTCGAGTCCGTTTTCGCTGAAGATGCGAGACGTGTTGTCATGGAAGACCGCACGCTTCACGAGTTCAGCTGCCTCTGAGTGGAACTTCTCGAAGTTGTGTTTTGCCGCCTCTTCGCGAATTTCAGACGAGAGTGTCTGGGCCGCGAAGCCGACAAAGTCCTTCAAGCTGAAGAGCTTTTCGGGCTTTGTCTGGTCGACGATGAAGCGCCAACGGAAGGTGATGAGCAGCTCGAGCGCTGCGTTGTCCTTGGTCCGCACGGGCAACCGATCCCGGATGAAGTCGGGACCGAGGTTCAACTTGGCGAGACGCAGGACGTTGGGACGCACGGGTACGCCTCCCGAGATGAAGAGAACCTTGGGGCGCTCGTTCGGCTCGAGGAAGACCGTCTTCGGTCCGAACTCGACGCGAATTTTGGAACCGTCGAAGAGGCAGATCGCTTCCTGGTCTTCGAGGGTCACGACGACCGCGTCTGATTCGCAGTTGCGCGTCCACGGTGCTGCCGTGAGTACACGGCTTTCACCCTTATCGATCTCCTGTTCCTGGAAGCCAAGTGCCTGCTGTTCCTCATCCGTGAGGAACTTGTTCCACAAGCTTTCGTTGTGACCGAGGAAGAAATCCGTCGGTCCCTTGATGAGACGGACGACACC
>CAYGGQ010000053.1:0-6487 GCA_964349535.1 uncultured Gammaproteobacteria bacterium
AATAGAACATTGCTTAGGATCGGAAGGTTAATGTTCTTCCCAGTGATGTGACTGACAAGAGCAAGTCCTTGAAGAAGATTTTCTTGTGTACACGCGAAGGTCATAGTTAGATTTATTTTATATGAATGGTAGTAGTGGTAGGGGGTGTGGAGAGTGGGGACAAGGAGGTTTGAACCAGCAGGGCCTCCTGTTTTGGAACGAATTTTATCCACTAAAGCCCTGTGGGTGACAAGCTTGTTGGTGTGGATGAGCGAGTCAGTAAGAAAGGTTCTATGTCTTTGGAGGTCGGTTGCTCAGAGAATATCCACAGCAATCCACAACCTTGTCCACACGCTTTAGTTTGTGACGGCGGTGGTTTGATAGAGCTTTTCTCGGATCATGACAAGATCGCGGCGCAGCTGTTCGTTCTCCTTGATAAGCCCGTTAATTTTTTGACAGGCGTGCATTGCTGTTGTGTGATCACGTCCGCCGATGTGGCTGCCGATGGCAGGAAAGGAGCATTTAGCTTCTTCACGAAGCAGGTACATCGCGATTTGGCGAGGAAAAGCAAATCGACGTTCACGACTTTTGCTCATGATGTCGTCCAGACTGATGTCGTAATGGGCTATTACGGCGTCGACGAGATAACGTGGCGTGATGCTGTGCTTATTGATTGTCGGGGCAAAACTTTGAAGGAGCGGCTGCACCGAGGCCCCTGTTGGCTGCATGTTTTTGAACTGGTGGTAGGCGATAATCTTGTTCATCGCGCCTTCAAGTTCACGCACGTTCGATTGAATGGCTCCGGCGACCATGTGTAGGATCTCTGTTGAGAGTGAGTAGGTCTTTTCTCGTGCTTTTGCTTGTAGAATGGCAACACGTGTTTCAAAGTCCGGTTTTGATATGTCCGCGATCATTCCCCACTCAAAGCGAGAAAGGAGGCGGCTTTCCAGGGACGGAATGTCCTTCGGGGGTCGGTCAGAAGCAAGAATAATCTGTTTATTGTTTTGGTGCAGTGCATTAAAAGTGTGAAAAAACTCCTCTTGGGTGCCTTCTTTTCCTGTCAAAAATTGAATATCATCCACAATGAGAACATCGACGGTGCGATAGGCGTCTTTAAAGTCATTCATTTTGCCGCCCCGAACAGACTGGATGAATTCACTGATAAAGCGATCGCAGGTGATGTAACGAACTTTGAGTTGTGGCTGTGTTTGGAGTGCGTAGTGTCCAATTGCCTGTAAAAGGTGGGTTTTTCCCATGCCGACACCCCCATAAAGATAGAGAGGGTTGTAGACGGAGCCCGGTTTTGCCGCGACTGCCATGCAAGCGGCATGGGCTAATTCGTTGCTTTTGCCAACGATGAAGTTTTGAAAGATATACCGGGGGTTCAGACCAACATCACGAGCGGCAGACTGCTCATTCTGTCCATAAAAATTGGTATTTCCATTGTTTTGAGGCAGTGTACCAAGCGATCCTGCCTCCAGAATAGAGACATCAATAGGTAAAACGGTGGTATTTTTGACCTCAACGCGATAATGGACCTCGCGCACCGTCGGGCCGGCGGTCGTGCGGAGCGCTTTTACGATAGCGTCATGATATTTTTTCTCTAACCAGGCTTTTGTGAAGGTATTAGGAACCGAGACGCTGATTCTACCGTTTTCAAACGCACCGATAAACGTATTTTTGAACCAGGTTGTAAAATTAGCCTTGGAGAGAGTGAGCTCAAGCTCTCCTAGGGCCGTTTGCCAAAGTGCTTGGAGGTCCATAGAAATATTATTTTTGATTATAGTTTGCGTTTAACTCTGTTGATAATTCCAGGCGCACCAAGGTCTGTCAAACTTGTGGATAATAAGTGGATAAATAGGGTAACTATTGCTTCCTAAGACCAGTTCTGATAGAGTTAAGCAAGTTTCTACTATGGCTACCAAAAGAACATATCAACCGAAAAAGCGTCGTAAAGCGCGCGTGCATGGCTTTCGTAAGCGTATGCAGACGCGTGCCGGGCGCGAGGTCCTGTCTCGTCGCCGTCGCAAGGGTCGTAAGGCTCCTGCTATTAAAACGAAAAACACCAAAAAACGCTAAACTTTATCCCTGAAAGGGGATTTAAAGTCACGTTTTTAAATTTATGCTGCCTAAGACGGAGCGGCTACGCCGCGCGAGGGATTTTGCCCTGCTGTCTCAAAAAGGCAGAGCAGTTTTTAGTCCGTTTTTTACGCTCCGTTTTCGTATGGGAGCCAAAGCCACCAAAGTTGGCTTTGTCGCCTCTGCCAAGATTTTTAAAACAGCGGTGAAGCGCAATCGCATCAAACGCAGGATGCGAGAGGTTCTACGCGCCGTTCGTGACCAGTGGCCGAAGCAGGCCGATCTCTTATTTATCCTAAAACCAGAAGCCATGGAAGCGGATTTTCTAGACCTGAAGGCGAGAATCGTGCGGGCATTTGAAAAAATGCCGGAGGCCATGACCCGCCCACCACACAAGCGGCCCCCCAAGGCAAAACGAAAGACGTCCGTCGTTTTTAGCGGCAAGACAGTATGAGCTTCGTCGATCCCGTCCTGCAAATACCGCGTCGTGTCGCACAGGGGTTGATCGTCGTTTATCAAAAAACGATTTCATTGGATCACGGGCCATTTTCAAAACATCGAACCCATCAAGTTTGTCGCTTTCATCCGACTTGTTCAGAGTTTGGATATGAAGCCATTGGCCGTTTTGGTGTTGTGAAGGGAGGGTGGCTCACCACAAAAAGGTTGTGTCGTTGTCATCCATGGAATGCGGGTGGAAACGATCCTGTGCCGGAAACATAAACCCCCCTTCGCGTAACGCTTCGGGGGGTTTATGTTTGTATCGTTTTTAGCGTGCCGTATAAGCCAATGGATTTTGTCGCTTACCGTTGTTGTAGACCTCGAAATGTAAGTGCGTGCCTGTCGATCGACCCGTCGTACCGACCATGGCGATCACCTGACCACGTTTGACCGTGTCGCCAGCTTGCACAAAGAGTTTTGAGGCGTGACCATAACGCGTACGAAGGCCATTGTTATGATCGATAACAATTTGGAGGCCATACCCACCGCTGTTCCAGCCAGAGGTTGCAACGACACCATCTTCTGCAGCATAAATTGGATCCGAGTAATCGCCATCAATATCAACCCCCGTATGTCTCCAGCCGTAATATTGGTTAATCACATGAAGACGAGAGGGCCACAGTAGTTTATTGGTTGGAACCACGACACCAACATCAACATCTGGCGGCTTGGTACGGGTATCCGTGTTCGCTGTCTTAAGTTCCTGATAGAGGTCGAAGGACTTGCCTTTGACACTGGAGATCGGAACATCGCCACGAATAGCGACTTTTGAGGTTGTCGTCTTTGGTTTGGTAGGCGCGGCGGGTGGGGTGCCACCAGGAATAACAAGCTCTTCGCCGAGCGTAAGCGTGTGCGCCGGGGTGAGCCGGTTTGCGTTGTAGATCGCATCTGCCTCTACGTGGTACAGCTGCGCGATTTTGGTGATCGTTTCCCCGCGCTTGATCGCATGCAGGACACCAGAAACAGGTGGGATTTTGAGCGCGTCCCCCGGCTTAATACGCGCACGCGCGTCCAAGCCGTTCGCCCAAATGACAGTACCAGCGTTCACACCAAAAGCCTGGGCAATAGAAGCGACCGTATCATTTGTTTGCACCACATACGTTTCCGTTTGTGTACGCTGCGCGGATGAAACAAGACCAGTGTCTCCCCCATACTCCGTGGGCTGCACGGCAATACTACCCGGGACCGTGAGGTCAGCGACAACAGGGTCGGTATCAGAGTCATAGTCAAAATCGATACCTGGCAAAGACTCGAGCGTTGTCGCCCCAAGGTAGTTCGAGTTCTTTGAAAGGACGTCAGGGTGAATGATTTCTTCAATCAACTCTTCTTGGCCACGGGTTACAAGAATGTAGAGTAGGCTTTGACTTGGTTCAGTCGCACTCGCACTTTTGGGCTGCAATTGCGTAAAAATGGTCGTCAGCGAGATGAGAAGAATAGCGGCATGGGTCACATACCGATTTGTAAACATTAAAAACAAAAGACCGTGCGTCGAGGCGAGAAGACGGCCAAGACGTAGGCGGGCTGTCAGAACAAGTTTATAAATTGGCAAAACAATAAAACGCGAAAGCGCTCGAAGAATCGCCAGCGTGTCAGGGGCCAGCATTTTTCCGACAGTCCCAAATATACGAACAAGAGAACGTAAAAAACGGAGCCCATGCAGGGAGGAGGAGGTTAAAAAAAGACGGATTTTTTTTGGGATAGGGAGTTCCATACGAGAGATCCCGCAACGAGAGGAGCAAGCTCTCTCGTGGCAGCATCAGAGTATTTATCGATAGAATAATGCTTAATTAAGCAGAATTATCGACCTATGGATAAAAGATATAGTAGCAAAAAAGAGGCTTTTCGTCAATGCCTGGGGGTCTCCAGTCAAGAGGGACCAGAAGAGGCACGATACTGGAGTGCCTCGGCGATATGGTCGGTTGTTATTTCATCCATTTTGGATAAATCGGCGATGCTTTGGGCGACCCGGATGAGCCGAAAGTAACTGCGCGCGGAAAGATGATATCGCTCGATAGCATGTTGGAGTAACGTCTTAGCATCAGGGTGTAACGGGGCCAGATCGCGAATGAGACTGCTGTTAAGTTCAGCGTTCGTTTGAATATGATAGGGCGTGAGCCGTTTTGTCTGTCGGTCACGCGCCTCTTGCACTCGTTGCTGGATGGCGGCACTCGCTTCAGCCGGCTCTACGCGGGTGAGGTCCTCGGTCGGCACTTTTGGAACTTCAACGCAAAGATCAATACGATCAAGAAGTGGGCCGCTTAGTCGTTTTTGATAGGAGATAAGCTGGTTCGGAGAACAGATGCAAGGTCGGTCTTGATCAGTCGCAAAACCGCAGGGACACGGATTCATCGCAGCGAGGAGAGTGAAGCGAGCCGGAAAAGAACAGCTTCCTTGAGCGCGACTAATCGTGACAACGCCATCTTCAAGTGGCTGACGTAGGCTTTCGAGTACGGTCCGTGCAAATTCGGGGAGTTCGTCTAGAAATAAAACACCACGATGTGCAAGTGAGATCTCACCGGGCTTTGGCGTGCTTCCGCCGCCCACAAGAGCCGTCGGACTTGCGCTGTGGTGAGGAGAACGAAAAGGACGATCGTTAATAAGGCCGTGTTCTTTGAGAAGACCAGCGACTGAATGAATGCGTGTCACCTCAAGCGCTTCGTCTGCTGTCAGTCGTGGAAGAATTGAGGCGAAGGAGCGGGCAAGCAACGTCTTACCAGATCCGGGTGGTCCTTTGAGCAAGACGTTGTGACCGCCCGCCGCGGCAATTTCAAGCGCGCGTTTGGCTTGAGCCTGTCCACGAATGAAGGTGAAGTCACACGATGCAGAGGATGACGAGCTGATGACGGTATGTCGAGGCGGCTCCTGTCGGAGCCCGCACTGATTGGTGACATGCGCCAACACGGCGCTCAATGACGCTGCTGGCCGTACGATGATATCGGTGACTAAAGCCGCTTCCTCCGCGTTCGCTTCTGGGATGACAAGCTCTTGAATACCAAGCTCGCGGGCCAAAAGAGCAAAGGACAGCGCGCCATGAATAGGTCGAAGTGAGCCATCCAGACCAAGCTCACCGGCAAATAATCGAGAAACGCCTGCTTCAGCAGGAATGTCGCCTTGTGCCGTGGCAATTGCCAGCGCAACGGGGAGATCAAAGGGTGTCCCGCTTTTTTTGAGGTCGGCGGGTGCTAAGTTGACCGTCACCCGCGTTCTTGGGAAGGAGATCCCCGCATGTTTCATGGCGCTGCGCACGCGTTCCCGCGCCTCCTGTACTGCCGTATCAGGTAGCCCAACCACGACAAAGGCGGGCAACCCCGGAGAGATGTCCGTTTCCACGTGCACTAAACAGGCCTCGAGACCAACGATCGACCCTGTACGGATATGAGAAGCCATATATACTCCGTTCCATATCTAGAGTTTCTTGTCTAGTCTGATTCTGTGGATGCTTTTGGTGATGAACTGAAAAATAAAAGAAACGCGATACCAACAAGGACGGCAATATCAGCAAAATTGATAGCGGATCGTTCAAACAGCAAAAGCCAGTCGCGGACAAAGCCAAGCCAGAGGCGATCGACAAAATTACCCAACGCGCCACCCACCAAAAGCCCCAGAGCGATTGCCAATATTTTATCAGTCGGGCTTTTTTTCAATCCCACATAAACGATAGCAGCGATGAATAGACCCGTGAGTACGAGGGTGAGAAGAGTTGGCAGGGGTAAGCTCAACGCAATTCCGTGATTTTCATATCGCGTCAATTGAATGATCTTGGAGAACGCAAAAGCGCCGGACGCTGGATCCGACGCTTTGAATAACCAAGCTTTGGTGATTTGATCAACCGCCAATGTGAGTAGAGCCACGATTGGCCAAAGCCATTTCCGCGCCATGCTTACAGCTCTTGCGTCAATGTTTTTTTGCAGGAAATACAGGTGGAAGAAGA
>CAYGGQ010000054.1:0-6346 GCA_964349535.1 uncultured Gammaproteobacteria bacterium
TCAGCCTTACTCAAGATATAGGCTGGATGATTGGACCCATCATTGCTGGTTTCCTTTTTCAATATTTCGGCCCTTCTTGGACCATTGCAACCGGTGCGGGCCTCATCTTTTTGACATGGATCATCGCTTCCTTCGTCATGCATCGCTTCCCTCAACCCCCAAGTCTCATTTCTTTACCCATTCACACACCTCGGAGACGACGGCATACGCGCTGATCTAAAATCCAACCTGAATGGAATCCGATAGAATGAAGGATCTCCCATCGGACTGGAAGATTCATTCTTCGTCAAGCCTTCAACAACACCAAACACGCCAACCCAGAAACAATGAGCGAGCACCCGACCAGACGCACTGCAAAGTGCTGTTCATGAAAATAGGTCTTTCCGAAAAGCACAGACCAGAAAACAGAGAGGCCTCGCTCGAGCGCGACGATGAGCGAGGCGCTTGAAAATGCATAAGCGAATCCTGTCGCAACCGCGGCAAGACCATGCATCCCCGCCTGCCAGGAAAAACGCGTGTGATGAAAGGCGTTCGTCAGTTGGCCTTTTTTGTGGAATGACCAGACACGCACAAAAAAGAAAAGGCCGATCGCGCCATTCAAAATCAACTGTTCAACCGTGACGGAATTAAAATGGGTGATGTCGTATTTATATAAAGAGAGGGTAATCGCCGCGTTCACCGCCGAAATCGTGACAAACCCCATCCCCTTTCGATCTAACCCGTGGTAGAGATGCATGAGAAACAGCGCGACGAAGATCAAGAGAATGCCAAAAATCTGTCCGGCGGTGAGCGCGTATCCCAACGCTAAATCAATGATCAAGACAAGCGGGATCGTCATGGAACGCATGAAGCCGTACGTACTACGCGAGGCGTCGATAATCGCGCGTAAACCAACATACGCCTGAATGAGCGTCAACAAAACTAAAGGAATCAGCGTTGGCAACGAACTCCAAGAGAATCTCCATTCAGAGGGAAAAAAGAAAAGCGCTCCAAAAAATAACCCAACAGCCATCAACGTATTCACAAAACCTACAACATACATCGATGCCTCACGCCGACGCACCACGACCCGCAATAACGAAGAAGAAATTTCGTTTGTGAACGTGGCAAAAATAATCAACAATGCTGCGGCCATAAAAACGACATCATCATACGATGCTTGCGGGAAAAAGAACATCACAAAAAAAGAAAAACCCCGCCCCGAGGTACCTCGGGGCGGGGCTGAAGAAAAGACTAGGACGAGTACCCGAGCTCCTCGAGTAACCGTTGCGTCGTCGGGATCGGCATCCCTTCGATACTGCCCGGCTCACCTTTTATGCTACGGATGAAAGGCCTGATGTACTGGTCATCTGTGACCAGTGCTCCAGAACTGAACAGCGCGTGACTGTGTCTCAGATAGACCTCCAGAGAAATCATGGAGATGGGATAGAACCGAACTTCTCCCCAGCTAAGACCATGACGAACGCGCTGTGTGTGCAAATTCGTCACCACAATTGCGCTCACCATCCGAACGGGGTGTCCACTGCCATAGGCGCGCATAAAACGACGCGCCTCCTCAAGATCAATTGGCTTTTCCAAAACTTGTTCATTGAAAACGACGACTTGATCCGCCGTGATCAACCAGCCCCTCTGTTTGAGGCGCGGTACAATCGCGGCTGATTTTGCTCGGGCAATGGCGAGCACGAGATCGTCAGGTGAGGTGCCCACACGACTGATCACCGTTTTTTCATCTATGTCCGCCTCACACACACCAAACTCAAATCCCGCGTTTTCCAACACCTGCCTTCGCCAGGGAGAGGAAGAACCGAGGATCAGGGTCATGGGTCGCTCCTGTTGGGTGGGGAGTGAAAGAACGAAGACACACTATTAGATCACAAAAAATACGTTTCGTCAAACCAACCATGACCCCATCATTTGACAAAAGTCCAATAATACATTGAGATGTTTTTAGACCTTTGAAAAAGGAGATGGCTCATGTCACTCGACCGCAACACCCTCCTCCAGATGGGATCTCTCGCACTACTCACCGCAAAAGCCGCGCCCAATACTCGGCCGACCGCTTCGCTCTTTGGGCTCGATCGATCGGGGTCCATGCACGCGTTCGGTGTCAGTCCCGCCGACGCGGTACGGAGCTTCATTCATGAACTCAAGACCTCTCCCAATGCAAACATCACCGCCGCGGGAGTCGTCACCTTCGCAGATGACGCAAAGCTGGACATCCCACTCCAGATGGTTGCCGACATCAATCTGGATACTTTTCGTTACACACCAAACGGTGGCACTCGGCTGTATGCAACCGTTGCTGATATCCTGCAGAGCATGATTGATCTGCATCAACATGTTCTTCAGGAGACCAAAGGTCAGCTGAATCTGGGCGTCGTCGTCGGCTTCGTCACTGATGGATACAACAATATCGAACACGAGGCTATCCGAGACGTTCGCCGTCTCGCAGCCGAAGGGACGCGTCGTAAATTCATCATGCAGATCTTCGGTCTTGGCATCGACGCCAAAGAGCAGGCTCGCAACATGGGCTTTCCCGAAGATCACGCATACAATTTGCATCGAAACGCCGCAAGCGTTCACGCGGCAGCCGCTCAAGCATCACAAGCAACACGCCACTCCACCGTGATGAACATCCCTGTCGTAGACCCTGACTCCCAACCGTAATCTTCCAATACCCCAAAGCATAATGCGGAGGGGTTTTTTTATAAAAAAAGCCATGCGGAAAGCATGACTCGTGAAAAAGATCTACTTGGAACGTGAAGACATCATCGCTTGACACGCGGGACTCAACGTCAACGGTATTGAATACTCAATACAAATGTCGGCGACGGTCTCCACACACTCATCACAGATCGTTGGCTGCTGTCCTTTGGCTGCGTTCACTTCGCATGCGGCCACCAACCGAAGGATCTATGGCGGCTTCTTGCCGCAAAAAGAGCAGTCGCACTGTGGCGACTCCCACTGAATCGTGCACGGCGTAGGTAAAAGATCCAATACCTGTTGTGCGCACGCGGAACAGATAAAGACTCTGGGACCAGAGATCAGCCTCCGCGTTTCACTACGCCGCTTATCACAAAAAGAACAGTGGAACTCTTGTTGTGAACTCATCACACACCTCCTTTGTTCTGCGTGGTTCTACAAGGGACGGAGGGATTGCATCATAAACCTGATCGCAAGTCAAAACACTTGACCCTATTCTCAGAGCAAACGCTTGACAAAAAGGTCAATTTTTGATAAAGAAAAGTCACAAAAAGTACTTTGACCAACACAGAATGAGGGACCACATGATGACCGAACCAGACCACATCCAATCCGTCGCAGACGTGGTGATCAATGGTGACACCATCAAGATCACCGCCGAACCCAGCGTCAATATCACCGCCGCCGTCAATTCCAAAATCTTCGACGACTGGTGCCGATCTATCGATCCCCGTTTCCAGATCCGCGCCATCCACATCCAGTCGGTCGACATGCGTGACGAAAACGTCCGTTTCATCAAGCTGAAGGCGGATGTCATCGACCGGACGGACGACGCTTACCTCCCAGGCAGCGTGTTCCTGCGTGGTCACTCGGTCGCCATCCTCGTCGTTCTTGAATGCAACGGACTCGAGTACGCGGTCCTAGCCGTCCAGCCACGTGTCGCCATTGGGGACTTCGAACTCCAAGAGGTGCTGGCTGGCATGCTTGACGAATCGAACGACTTCGCCGGTGTTGCCGCCAAGGAGCTACGTGAAGAAGGCGGCGACACGTTTGCGCTCACCGCAAGCGATCTGATCGATCTAACCGACGCTGTCGGATGCATGCGGCCGATCTACCTCTCCCCCGGCGGTTCGGACGAAGCGATGCGCTTCTTCCTGCACCGACGTCAAGTCACGTTCGATGAGCTCAACGCTCTGCGTGGCAAAGCGACCGGTGTCCTCGAGGATGGTGAACACATCAAGCTCAAGGTTGTCCCTCTGGAGGATCTCGATGTCATCGACGACGGCAAGACCATCATCGCCGCCGCTCTCTATCGACGCTACAAGCGTCTTCAGGAACTGGCCCGGGCGAGATAACCTCGCCCCTACAATAAAAACCTTAACCACCCTACCTCTCAAAAGGGGCGGGTGGTTTTCTTTTTCCTTCACTTTTCCTCCATTTTTCACCCCCTCTGTTTGACAAAAACCCCAAGATCGACTATACTACCCATTCATTATTATTGCGCTTTCCTTAACAGGAATCGCCAGGCTCGAACCTCATGAGTGTCATCTCTTAAGTGACCCTAGAAGGAATATCGGGTCACTAATGAAAAGATATGACTCACCCCAACCCAGAGGGTCCGAATTTTTACGGACTCGGGATTGCTCCAAAACTCTTAGAGATTTTGGACAGTCACAAATTTAAGATCCCAACGCCCATCCAAGAAAAAGCGATTCCCATCGCTTTGCAAGGGCAGGACGTCATGGGCATCGCTCAAACAGGTACAGGCAAAACCCTCGCTTTTGGTATTCCGTTGATTCAACGCTTAGCCCAAACCAAAGGCCGCGGCTTAATCATCCTGCCAACGCGCGAACTTGCTTTGCAGGTCGATGAAATGATTCAAAAAATCGGTCGTCCGATCGGTTTGCGTACCGCCGTTTTGATCGGAGGCGCCTCCATGCATATTCAAATGCAAATGCTCAAACATAATCCGCACGTCATCATCGCGACTCCCGGACGTTTGATCGATCACCTTGAACAGAAGACGGTCAATCTGAACACCGTGCAAATTTTGATTTTAGATGAAGCCGACCGCATGCTCGACATGGGTTTCGCTCCGCAGATCAATCGTATTTTGCAAGCCGTTCCAAAAGAACGTCAAACCATGCTGTTCTCCGCGACCATGCCACCAGAGATCACAAAGCTCGCAAGCAACTACATGAAGCTTCCGGTGCGTGTTGAAATTGTGCGCGCAGGAACGACGGCTGAACGCATCACGCAAGAACTGTTTGTGGTTCGCAAGGACGACAAAACACGTTTACTTGAAAAATTGCTTTCCGAAAATCATGGGACGATTCTTGTGTTTTCGCGTACCAAGCATGGCGCAAAAAAGATTACCCATGTGGTCCGCGCCATGGGACACACGGCTGCCGAAATTCATTCCAACCGCTCCCTCGCGCAACGCCGCGAAGCATTGGAAGGGTTCAAACGTGGAAAATACCGCGTGCTTGTCGCAACGGATATTGCCGCGCGTGGCATTGACGTGACGGGTATCGAAGTCGTCATCAACTTTGATCTTCCGGATCAAGCCGAAGATTACGTACACCGCATTGGTCGTACCGGTCGTGCTGGCATGAAAGGGCGCGCGATTTCGTTCGCCACACCAGACCAAGGTCGCGATGTCCGTGATATCGAAAAGCTCACCAAAAACTTTTTACCAGAATCAAAATTACCAGAATTGCCTCCCCATCGCGCCGTACCACACGGAGCATTCGAAGATCGTCCTTCCTTTGGCGGTGGTCGTGGTCAATCCCGCGGTCAGTCACGCGGCCCCTCTCGTGGCCCCTCACGCTACGCAGATGCGCGCTCGCAATCTCGATACGCCACTGGCGGTCAGAGCTACGGACAACGCAGCGCGGCTCCAACACCTGCATCCAGTTCGCCCCACGCGGCGACGAATGCCCGTCGCACAGCCCGCAAACCATATAACTACTCCCCACGAGGGAAACGGTAAGACCCACAAAAGACCCCTTGACAAAATGGGTCTTTTGCTATTCAATGGCCCAACTTTGTTCTTTACTTTTGCAAGGAGAAGAACACATGATCGTAACCATCAGTGGAGCCTCTGGCGTAGGCAAATCAACCGTTATGCAGGCTTTGCTGGAATGCATTCCAGACAGCCAGCCTCTTGTCTCCTGCACGACCCGTCCACCTCGACCAACCGATCTTCCGAACGAGTACCGTTACTTTTCGGAAAAGGAATTTGATGCCGAAATCGAAGCCAAGCAATTTTTGTGGATCGGCGAAGCACACGGATTCCGTTATGGTCGACACCGTTCCATGATCGCACGCGCCCTCGCATCCGATCAACTACATTTTGTCGGAACCATGAGCATCGATGCGCTCACGAGCCTGCTCAGTTTTGCAGACACCCTGAATCAGCGTGGCACGATCCATTCCTTCTACCTCTTTGCTCCGCCGGAACCGATCCTCCGTAAACGATTGATGCAACGCGGGGACGATCCGCAGAGCATCGAGGGACGCCTTGCGGATTGTCGAAGCTGGGACGATGAAGCTCGTATCACCGACGTCCCTTATTTTTCCATTCCAGACATGCCGGACATAATGGATAAAGTACAGTTAGTAATGAACTGTCTCGCTCTCT
>CAYGGQ010000055.1:0-6343 GCA_964349535.1 uncultured Gammaproteobacteria bacterium
GTTTTTCAACTTGATGACGAAAATAAAGCTTTCGTGGTTGATCCGAATGGTGCAGACGCTGAAACGATCCTCCTCGCCGCCCAAGCCTGCCCCGTCCAAGCGATCATTCTGTACGACGAAGAAGGAAAACAAATTTATCCATAGTTCGTAAGTCTGAAAATCCCTTCTGTCGTCCTGAGCGGAGTCTGACGGAGTCGAAGGATCTTGAACCCTTCGGCATGAACGCTCAAGATCCTTCGACTTCACTTCGTTACGCTCAGAATGACAAAAATAAAAGAACACCCTCGACCAGAATCGGTGGGGGGTGTTTTAGATTTAGCGCGTCTGGAAAGGTAGGTTTTGAAGCCACACTTCGATCTCATCGTCGCGCAGCGTACTCTTGATCCAATTTTCGATATCCGCACCCGTCACTCGCGCGCCCCGCGAACGTTTTCGACTCTGCTGCAGTGCATACGATGGAGAACCAACATCTAAAACACGGTCAGCTGGACGAACTAACCAAAGATGCGGACTAGACTGTTCACGGGGCATGATCCCTCCTGATGAAAGAACGCGTTATATCTACAGGAGAAGAGGAAAAATGCAACACCTAGACCCTCTCCAACACCAAAATATTGCGTTTTACTCGTTGATTTTGGCGTGCGTAGGTCAGCGTCACGGGCTTGTCGTACCAATCGGCAAGTGGATCGATCAAACGATACCCAAAATCCTCCACTTCATCTTTAATATCAACCGCGACCGTTCCGTGTGAAGAGCAAAAGACGGGCCAAGCACAAACTAACCGACCACCAGACCGTTGTATTTTCATGCAAGCCGCCAATGTCTCGCGCCACAACTGATCAATTTCTTTTTTTTGCTTTTCAAGTGTCGGCAATGTTTCATGACCAGAAAGCGGACGACCGAGGTAGCCTTCCGTGACGATCGCATCAACCATGCCCTGCATTTTTGCTGGCAATGTCTGCACGGATTGAACTAACATTCGCATTTCTTTCACAAAAGAAGGTTCAAGCATGCCCTGCTCCACCATCCACGCAAAGTTTTTTTGACAACCATCCACCTGTCGCGCGTCGATATCGGAAGCGACCAGCGACGTGATACCCATCAACGCCGCTTCCATCAATACCGTCCCTCCACCGCAGAAGGGATCTAATAACACCTTGTCATCCTCGGGCGAAGTCCGACGAAGACCCGGGGATCCAGCGTGCGGTAGCACCAACGAAAAAGGAAATTCTGAATTTATTGGCGCTGGTGCCGCGCGCTGGATCCCCGCTTCCGCGAGGATGACAGGGGTGGTGGTTGCCAAATTCACCATCAAACGTGCAAGTTTTGGTGGCAACATGCCCACTTCCGTATCACGAAAAGGCCGCCCATAATCGCGTAGACTCCAAGCGTCAGCGTCTTGAACGTTTGTTGTGAGTCCAATCAAAATACGCGTTCCGAAAAGACCGATGCAGATATCAAAACCTTCATCGATCAGACCTGCTTTCGCAACAGCCGCAGGACTCACCTCTCCATGCTCCCCCGCAAACCACCGAACCGTTCGCCCACGTTCCTGTAATTCACGTTTCAATTGCAATGCTAGATTCTTTGTCTTTTCTCGCGCGGCGGACGATCCTCCAAAGGTCGTGAGACCATACGTGATCTTGTTTGCTCGTGGCCGTGCCTCTAACTGATCCGCCAAAACACCAACGTTGAAGTCTTTGATATCCATTTCAACCACGATCTCACCCAACTTCACGGCACCAGCCAGTCTTTTTTGCAAAACATCTCCATCCCAATTGGAAATGTCGAATATCGCAAGATCACCCGCGATCTCCGGTCTTGCGCCACCAATCACCGCCTTCGCTTCTGCCCAAGACAGCGCTGGATGACTACCCGCGACTAAGAAATGCTTCATATATTACGTTCCACCATACAAGAAAAGCGCGTCTTGACAAAGTCCCTCTTTTTAACCAGCATACCCTTGCTCTTTGACCTCAACCGGAGGAATCCCATGATGAACCCTCGCGTCCGCAAAATTCTGATCGCCGATGAACGAGAAGAATACCGCGAACGTTACACGGAAATCCTTAGGGATCTATTTCGTGTGGCCGCGACAGGGGCCGCCTCGTTTGGCGATGCCGTCGCTATCTTTGATCGTCATCGTTACGACCTTGTGATCATAGGAGAGAAGCTCACGCAAGGAGATGGCCTGACGCTCGTACGAGAACTCCGCAAGACCAGCAAGCGCGCGATCATCGTGTATATCGGCATCCATCAACCCAAGATGCTTGAAGAAGCCAAAAAGGCGGGTGCCAATGAAGCGATTCTCAAAACGCCTTGGATCCTAAACACGGATGAGGCTCGCACAAACCTGTTCATACGACTGGGACTTTTCTCTTAGCTCGTGACCGGAGAGTTGACGATTCGTACAATCCCTGCTAACTTGCACACACACTTCGGAGGAAGATCAATGGCACGGAAAATCACGCAGAGATTCACAATCAAGTGGTGTACCGATGGAATGGCCCTCCCAGGAGAAGACAGGATGGGGGCTATCAGTAAACTGCTGAAGGCTATTCCAGAAACCTGGGGAGAAGTCAGCGGGGAACTGACGGCTCCGCCCCGACTTCGAGAGCTCGGGAAAGTTTCTGAAGTCGGTCTCATCTTCCATCAATCGGAGGCTGTCAAAATCCGTACAAAAGACAATGAACTTGTCCCCTGCGCCTCGCTCGCCGCTCTCGACAAACTCTTTGGCTTTATCCGCTTCTATCGTTTCAGGTCGCAGGAATCGCTCGGGCCACTTAGGGGTCTACACGATCCCATTAGCCTCATCGAGGCTTACATCAAGGCTGGCTATGTCGGAAAGCTGACCTTCAACCATATCCATCCCTGCGCTCTATCCATCACGGGGATCGAGTGGTGCACGATTCGCATCACCTCTCCTTATCTGGACTTCGCGCCACCCGTAGTGGAGATCGGCTATGAGGAGGGACGTGGCAGCCCAGATAGACTGGTACCGATCAAGTCAGTAATCACGATGCTCGGGATGCCTCCTGTCGCCTCCCTCCCTCTGACAACCGTCGACGACGAAGACGACTCCGACAGAGCGTAACCTCTCACGGATGATCCATTGGATCATCCGTTTTTTTATTTGATAAGCTTCGCTCGTTTCAAAACCTGCCGTACAGACAAGCTTGAACGATGAACTTTCTTTAGTGCTTGTTGCGCCTGCTTCTTGGTTAAAAATCCAACGGTCACCTCTCGCGCAAGTCGAGTTGAATCTGGATGAAAGCCTAAGAGACGCCCAGCTTTTGTCTCGGCCACGCGAGCCAACAAACAAGAGTTCGCATTCGACTCTACAACGGACTCCCCACGCGGCACTTTCCAACCAAGTTTAGACAAAATATGTTTCACATCTGCCATCGTACGCCGCAGTAAGAATGGTAAATGCACAATATAAACGACAGGCGCGGACGGCGAAGGCTGTAAACGACGGATGGCTGAAAAATGTGACTTGCTCAACCCCGCCCATTCGTTCATTCCCAAGATCACGACCGAGATACCGCGCTTCACAGCCTCCTTGTAGTACGCTCGAATCACCAAACGACGACAGAGCTGACACGTTCTGATGAACGTAAAAGCATGCGGACATTTTACAGAGTAATGCTTTCTTCCTTCCGCATACCAATCTCGAAACTTCGCCCGCGTCTCCCCTGTTTCGGGCAAATCATATGCATCAGCCATCATTTGATAAGAATGTCTATCGATAGATCTTGCATAGCGTCGAATATCAATCGTTTCGTGTTCAACTCCTAACGATTGCGCGACCTGTTTCGCTCGCGGAAAGATATGCTTCGGGTAATAACCCGTATCAAACGTGAACGCCAAAGGCGAAAACCCAAGCTGCTGCGCCGTATACAACGTCGCCGTACTATCTTTGCCGCCAGACAAGCCGACCATTGCATTAAATGGGTGTCCTTTCTTTTTCGCTAAAGTTTTCACGAACACCAACTCTCGTTTCAGTTTAGCTGGATCAAACTTCTTTTTGAATTGATGACAGGTCTGACACAACCCATCCTTTCCTATCAAAATAGTTGGATTTAATGTCGTGTTCACGCAGCGACGGCACGTACACGTCAAAAACCAACGCCCAACTTCATCAATTGCGTTCTGTCGATGATGGTCATGAGCATAATCCAAACATAAATGAGCAGCCCCGCTGATCTGTCGTGTAGAAAACAAACGTTCTTCAGCCAACATTTCCATTTCAGCTTCATGACGCGTTCGCCCTTCTCTCTTCATCAGACGCTGTACGGCAAGTGATGAAGGAACTTGCAAATAAACAATCAAATAACCTTGTCTTTTCAAATACTGTGCGTTTTCAAACCCACGGACACCTGAAAGAATCAGTGGTCGCGGACCGAAATGACGCTGATGCACCACAGACAACGCTTCGGCGATGATGGCGGGTGAAAATCTCTTACAAAGATGGGAAAATATCTGTCGCGCACGTATTCGCGGCACGACCGGCGGTGGATCTTGCAGAGCTCCAAGCAGCACTGACCAAAGCGCTCGCTTCGTCGTCGGTATTTTAGGTAGAAAAGCGATCGGTTTTAAAACAACATCAGACGCCTCAAGGCATCTGATGTGGAAATGGCGCACCAAGTCTTTAGCCAGCGTTGTTTTCCCGCTTCCCGGCGGGCCAAAAATCGCTATTCCCTTATAGACTGGCTTTTGTACGACCATAAAGAATAAAAAGACTCTAGCCTACTTCGCCTTTTCCCACAACCCCTCGAACATCTCCTTAAAATTATCCGCCAAATGACGGTTCGTCATCTTAATTCCAACCAAATTGTTCTTCTCCATGGAAAGCACGCTCACAACATCGTCAATAATATAGATAGCAAACTGATGGATCAGATGTTTTGGAGATAAAAACCGATACGACAGATTTTTTTTACCGTCATACATTGCCGCCTGTGCCTTTTCAGTCTTCGAAGGGTTGAGTAAAAGCTTAGTGGTGATGTTTTTTTCAATCTTGATGCGCTTGACCCGGTCATGCCACTCCTGTTCAAAGATAAACTTCCACTCCGGCTGCCACACAAACTCATCGCGCAACAGATACAGCACCGACCCCATCTCCGCCTGACGCATCATGGACAGATAAATCTTTTTTAACCCCTCCTGTCCTTCAAAAAAGACAATTTGTGGCACGTGCATTCCTCCTTTGCCAAAACTCTGCAGACTCCCACGCAAAGATTCAAACATTTTCCACTTCTCATCGATTTTCTCTTTTTCCTGTTTGAGCATTCGCTCAACCGCCGAAGCGTCTTCAGCAATGAATTGTTTAACTTCGTTCTTGAAGGTTGTACCGACCAGCCCTTTTGCGATCAGCGTACTCAACGTGGTGTACACGCTGCTTCGTGATAAGCGGCATTTCTTAGCAATAAACGTGGCGCTTGCCGGTGAGGATTCCAATAACGCTGCGTAGATAGCGGCTTCATGACCAGTAAATCCAAGTTGTCGCAGTTGAGGGGTGAGATGTTCCATATTTGGCTTATATATCAGTGTTGTCGTGATTGTACGACAGATTGTACAGATTGATCAAGCCACCTATTCTGACAACAGAACCTTTCAAACCAGGAGAACGCTATGACCAGGATCGACATGCTCTCGTCACTTCATCGGGTCGAACAGGCCTTGCCTTCGCTATTAGCTCAACCGGACCAGTGGCAAACACTCTACGTCGACTATGATCGACCGATCGTCGAACGTGTTTGGTGTCAGTGGGATAATCTGCGTGTGTATCTCCACCGCATTCTCCCCTGCTCGCCTCATGAAGCTCTGTTCCATCCTCATCCATGGCCATCTGCGATGCGCATCGTTGCCGGTTCGTACGAAATGGGCATTGGATACGCTGCTGGCAACAAGCCCCCGCCGGAAGCCGCACGCGTCATCCTCATTCCCGGCAGCGAATATGAGATGACGCACCCCGATGGCTGGCATTACGTCCGCCCCATCGATCGACCCAGCCTCTCACTCATGGTCGCGGGTAAACCATGGAACCGTTCGTCGCCCAAGAGCGAACACTCACTCGAGATGCTCAGTGGAACAAGGAAAACGGAGATCATCGAGTTTTTCCGCGCCTACTATAGCCGCAAAAGTTAACACCTTCTCCCCTCGCCCCGAAGACAGTCTTCGGGGCTTTTATTTCCTTTCCTCACATTGACTCCTCCCCAAATCTCTGGCATATTTCTGCCACATCTCCACCTTCGTCATGGCACTTCGGTGGATGTATTCGATCAATATTACAATATTGGGCTCTTAGCTCAGCTGGTAGAGCGCTTCCATGGCATGGAAG
>CAYGGQ010000056.1:0-6338 GCA_964349535.1 uncultured Gammaproteobacteria bacterium
GCCGAGGTAGCTCAGTGGTAGAGCGAAGGACTGAAAATCCTTGCGTCGCCAGTTCGATCCTGGCTCTCGGCACCACGTAAAGACCACACTTTTTAGAGTGTGGTCTTTTGTTGTGGTCCACGTGGCGCAGCCATCACAGTCATCACGGCCAATCTACAAAATTTCTTTCATGATTTGTTCAACCTTTACCTGATCTTGCCTTTCTTGCTCGTTCTTAACAGCTCCAGCAAACTCCTTCTTCGCCTCCTCTGCATAATCTTGTATATTTTTCATCGTTTGCGCGGAACCCATCAAAAAAGCATATTTGTTATTAATAGCATTCAGCTGTGAGAGAGTGAGAGGCAGACCATCGATTCGACTCAAAAAAGCTCTACGACCTATTGGGGTGTAAAAAACAATATCATGCCCCTTTATTTTTCCTTCATAGTGGTGGCCAGCCTGTCCATCATCAACCAATGTAAGATACGTTCCTTCTTTTTTTAATTCCTCATCTTCTTTCACAGAAGCGTAAACTCTTTCTCGAAATTCAGTCGCTGCTTTTTGTTTTGGATACATTGCATCTTCAGCCTGTTTCATTTCTTGCTCTGATGGTTGGTAACTTTCTTTTGGCATATGCACTTGGTTCATCAATTATTAATATGAGGTGATACTAGCATTCTCTATAGCGTATTATCAATAATATAGGTCAATCCCTGAGCGTCCTCACCACTCCATCCTCATATCCCCCCTCTTAGGATAAGAGGGGGTAGGGGGCGTTACGACTAAAAAAACCCGCACCCGAGAACCAAGGCTCGCGAGATGCGATCTTGGTTCTGGGTGCGGTAGTGACTTGTTTCTATTCGACGCCGTAGCTCTTGTCTATGAAGTACGGATCCGCGATGACGGTGCCGATGTGAACAGACGCTTGTACCAGGAAAGCTCCGCATAAGCGATCCATGCAGCGAGACGAGCCTGGAGACGCTCAAGGTTTTTGATCTCCCGTTTCAGCTGCTCTTCCAGTTCCGTGATCCTTTTCCCCTCCTCTACCGTCTCCACAAGCCTGTGGAGCGCGACGTCTTCATCGGACAATCTCTGCGGCTGGTCGAAGGAGCGGTCCGGGACGATCGCGCCTTCGCGGATGGCGAGACAAAGGTCCCGCACACCCTCGACGGTCGGACCGAACGCATCGATATGGAGCAGGCCATTCTTCATCTCCGCTTCCGCCGATGCTTCTTCCAGCTTGTAGGTGCCGGGTGTGCGGAGCTTCAAGCACTGGAAGGCACCGACGAAGGTGACACGGTCGATGAAGGGCTGCGCTTCCTGCGGGAGGCGGTCGCCGATGTGAGTGAGGCTGATGCGCGGGGCCCCTCCCTCATGGCCAAAAATCCCTTTTCCAAAGAAGTAGGGCTGCTGCACCTCTTTCCCGGTGCTATCACGTTCGGACACAAACCTACACCCGGCGCATTCCCTGAACTGCCCCGTGAGATACACGTACGTGGTGCTCATGATGCTCTCCTTCTCTGTGCCGGCTTCCGCAGAATTTTTCATTCCGTCGGGCCTGTCGCTACAGGAACGACATCTTTTATGAACCTCTTCGAGTCACGTCGGATCATCCGACATCACCAGAGATCTCACGAAAGATGGAACAAGCTGGAACCACGTTCCCGCCTCTTCCCTCTCTCCTAAAACCAGCCTTTACTTGAATAAAACCGTTCAAAACCTACACTTCATTTCAAAAAAAGATACCTGATTTTCAGCATTTTGTCAAGCCCCGCATCTATATTCTAAACTCAATGCACCACCCAAAACCCTTGCAAAACCCCAATAAATTGTCTCTTGAGCCAAATCCAGCTAGGATGAGTCTATGCCCATATTCGAACAAACACGTAAACATCTCGAGGAGACCGCTCAAGAACAGGTAAAAGCAGGTCGGGTCAGCCATCCCATGGAGCATATACGTGCTCTTGCAGAGGAGGAAGATACCCAGTGGACCCGCGAACGTGAATCCACGCTTCGTGTTTTTGATTTTATGTTTGTCCAAAATGAAGGACGAGCAAAACGATTGGGCCCCGAGTTGATCGAATTTATCAACAACTATTTTTTAAAAAACATGTCCGGAATGATTTGGAGCCTGCAGCCCCAACTCAACGACGAAGATCTTTATTTAGAACCAACGCCTGAAGGAGATTTGTTTGTGATAGGGAAAATCTTGAGCCCGACTCACCCTGATGAATCAGAAGACACGTGGACCATCCAAGAATCCAAAATTATTTTGCCTGAACATCTAAAAATAGGCTCTTAAAAGAGCCTGGAACAGAAAGTGAGATACCTAAAAGGCCGGTGGAGGCATTCGGCTCTTAACAGTTGGACAGTGACCAAAGCCTGTGGCTTGGTCGCGTTTTAGAGGACTTACGGACCAGGATAAACCGATCCACACATCTTCTTGAACGCCTTGTCGCAGAGATCATCGCCCCTCCGACACGTCGGAGAAGGTCCCAATCTTGAGAACCGAATTTTAGCCCGAATCCTCACACCGACCCTACCTTGAGCATAGCTCGTGACTCGTCTTACGTAAATACCGAAATCCACAACCAGGCAAGTGGGGCGATCGTCATAAGCGCGAGCGTAGACCAGCCACCGATTTTTGACCAAAACGTATTCACGTGATCCCCCATCACTTTTTTATTTGATCCGATTAAGAGGAGCATCAACAAAATAGGAGGCGCGGCAATGGCATTACACACGGCAGCAAAAATCAACAACCGCACAGGATTCAACCCAATAAAATTGATTAGCATCCCGACACAGGTTGAAATGATAATCACGCCATAAAACACTTTTGCCTGCCACCATTTTTTTGAGAGCCCTTCATGAAAGCCGAATAATTCACTGGCCGCATACGCCACCGTACTCGACAGGATTGGGATCGTGAGCAGGCCCGTGCCAACAATACCAAGCGCGAAAAGCGATGAGGCGAACGATCCGACTAAGGGTGTGAGGGCACGCGCCGCCTGATCTGCCGACGTGATTTCAACATAGCCTGACCCAAACAGCGCTGTCGCGGTGGTCACGATAATGAACCATGCGATAAAATTAGAAAAACCCATGCCAAACGACACATCAAGGCGCATGCGCTTGAGATCATGCGCAAGATGCTTCCAGCCACCGACACGTTCTTCCTCGATCTCCTGATTCGCTTGCCAAAAATAGAGGTACGGGGAAATCGTCGTCCCCAACAACGCGACGATCATCAGCAAATAATTTTTAGAAAATGTGATGGAGGGAAGAATCGTATCAAATAATGCCTGTACCCAATCGACCTGTGTGACAAATGCCACAAAGACATAAGACAATAAGGACAAGGTCAACCACTTGAGATACTTGGCGTAGGTGACGTAGGGTAAAAAAATCTGCAACGCGAGCGTCATCATGGCCATGCCGATCAAAAGCGCCGCAAAAGGCATGGCCACGAGTGATTGAACCGCCGAGGCCATCATCCCAAGATCCGCGCCAATGTTGATCGTATTCGCCGCGAGCAAAAGACAGGCCACAAGACCGACCAATGGTCGTGGAAAATGCTTGTGAATGTTGGCCATCAAGCCACGGCGAGTGACAAGCGCGATGCGTGCCGACATTTCCTGCACGGCAATCATGAGCGGCGTGGTAAAAAAGACGGACCACAGTGTTGAAAAACCAAAACCGGCCCCCGCTTGAGCGTACGTCGCGATTCCGGATGGATCGTCATCTGACGCGCCAGTGACAAAACCTGGACCTAGTGTTTTAAAAAAACGTCGGAAGCGAGAGAACATGAAAACAGTATACACGAAAAAGATGTCCAACTCTTCCCCCGCTTGATATCATGCTCTCGTCTTTTACTATGTTGCAGACCAATGCTCTTGTTTTTTTAACAAAAAAATTGTGGCAGTATTCTGTCGGCAATCGCGGAAACGTCGTTTTTTATTTCGTGCTTTTTTTATTCGCAAACGTGATCGGCATTCTTGATCCGTTTGTGATTGCTAAAATTCTAGATGTCATGCAAGAACGCGGCATCACGCACGACACCTTTCCTACCATCACGCTGCTACTCGTCGCTTATGTAGGGCTCCAAATTGCCTTTTGGGCCTTTCATGGACCCGCCCGCATCATCGAAACCCGCAATGCTTTTATCGTGCGTGCCAACTTCAAAAAATTCTTGCTTGATCATACGTTACGTCTCCCTTCTTCCTGGCACACAGACCATCACTCTGGGGATACGATCAATAAAATAGAAAAGGCGACTGGCGGCCTGTTTCAATACAGCGGTCGTACGTTTGAAGTGATCGAAACGGTCATGCGTCTCCTCTGTTCGTACGCGATTCTCGCCTATTTCAATCTCCATGCGACATATCTGGTGGTGTTCTTCCTGTTCATTTCCTTTGCGCTCGTCATGCGCATCGATCGCATTCTCGTTGCCCAGTATCGTCAACTGAATAACGCTGATAACGAGATCTCCGCCAAAATTTTTGATGTGATCAGCAACATCACCACGGTCATCATTCTTCGCATCGAACGTCTGGTCGCGAGCGCCATCTACAAAAAAATCGTGCAGCCTTTCAAACTGTATCGAAGCAACACGCGCATCAATGAACTCAAATGGTTTCTTGTTTCTGTCAGTAGTGCTTTGTTGGTCTTTTTCGTGCTTTCGTCAGCGATGGTGAGTCATATTTATCTCGGAACGCCGCTCGTCCTCGGTACGATTTATATTCTCTACAGCTACGTACAACGCATCGTCGACATTGGCTTTCGCTTTGCCTATCTTTACGGCGATATCGTCCAACAAAAATCCGCCGTGATGAACGCGGATTCGCTGGTCGATGCTTTTGCCAAAGAAACCCCTCTCCCTTCTCGTCCATTACCTCCACGCTGGAAGCAGATTGAGATCAAATCATTATTTTTTTCCTATCATACTGAAGAAGGAAGCGACCTCCATCTTCATGATGTAGATTTAACCATCAAACACGGTCAACGTATTGCCCTTATCGGCGCGAGCGGGAGTGGAAAAACAACGATGCTTAAAATTCTTCGTGGTCTGTACGAACCACAACGCATCGAGGTGTCCTTAGACGGTCAGCGACTGACAAAAGGGGTGCAGGCGATGAGCGCCTCGATCGCCCTCATCCCTCAAGATCCTGAAATCTTTAATGCCACGATCCGTGAAAACATCACCGTTGGGATTGCCCAGACAGACAGAGACATCAAACGCTACACGGATCTTGCGCAATTCACAGAGGTCGTGAAGCGTCTGCCTCACGGTTTAGAGTCTTCCATCGTTGAAAAAGGCGTGAACTTGAGTGGAGGCGAAAAACAACGCCTCGCCCTTGCCCGTGGGTTAATGGCAAGCGCCGATAAATCGATCGTTTTACTCGACGAACCGACGAGTAGTGTTGATCTCAAAAATGAATCGTCTATCTATCAAAATATTTTCCGTGTCTTCAAAGACAAAGCGATTGTCTCTTCGATTCATCGACTCCATCTTCTCCCCTTATTCGATAAAATTTACTTTTTTGATCGAGGTCGCGTGATCGCCTCGGGGTCACTCGAAGAACTTCAACAACACTCCCCTGCATTTGCAAGACTTTGGAAAAAATATCAAACCGTGAGTACGCAGGGACTTAAATAAACCACTTTGGATCGTACTGAACACGATCGTTGACGTGTTCATATTTGTAGAGCTCCGTATCCGTAAACCAGACTGGAATCTCTTGTTTTGCCTCCTCGACATTGCCAGACGCGTGAATCAGGTTACGTAAGGGTCGGTTCTGCTCGTTTGAAAGCGCGTATGTGTCATGCGACAAATCACCACGGATCGTACCAGGTGCCGATGAAGCTGGTTCCGTCGACCCGACTAGTTTGCGCACCAGAGACGTTGCTTGCTCTCCCTCTAAAACCATGGCAATAATCGGGGCTGACTTTAAGAAATCGACAAGGCCGCGCTTGATTTCGGTGCCGTAGGCGATATGGTCGGCAAAAGGGAATGTCTGACCATTGGCATCGTATTTTGCCTTGGCTTTGGTAAACACCCCCTTCATCCACTCTTCTGTGAGTGCGTAGTGCTTATCAACGTCATCATGCTCTGGATGGACCATCTTTAGGGCGATCATCTTAAGACCCACCCCTTCAAAACGCGAGACAATCTCCCCCACCAAACCGCGTTGGACGCCGTCCGGCTTAATCAATACGAGTGTTTGTTCCATAGTTCAGTTCTTCACTATTGCCTTCGGTTTAAGGTTGAAAGGCATAAAATTGGTCAAAATATAGCAGGAATGCCCATGCCCTGCAAGCCCAAAACCCAGCTTGCGTCAAATAAAACGGTAAACCCT
>CAYGGQ010000057.1:0-4662 GCA_964349535.1 uncultured Gammaproteobacteria bacterium
GTATAAGGGGATGCTATTCTTAAATTCTTATTTTCTCCTCTATGCCTGAACCAACATTGCAAGATGTATTAGATGCGATACAAGGCCTGTCTACTCATACAGACGAACAATTTGCGTTCGTTGATAAACGATTTGAGCAGGTCGATCAACGATTTGAACAGCTGGAGCAGCGAATACGATCTGACTTGCGATCTGAAATGCATAGCATGGAACAACGTCTCACGACCGAAATCGATCATTTCGTTGTCGCCCATCAAACGTTAGATATCGAACTCGTCGCTTTACGTTCCCGTTGTTATCGCATGGAGTCTTTTATGGGACGCGTGGCAACAAAACTGGATTTGGATTTTGAAGTAACGTGAAATCCACACGCCTCATCACATCCCCACCGCCTGCTTCAATCCCTGCCAAATCACTCCCCCGTACTGGCGCACATCATGAATCGTCACCAGAAAAATAAGGCCAAGTAATAAAACAAAACCGATACGATGCACGGTCGCCTCAAACAGCGCGTTCGACCGCCGTCGGCGCACGCTTTCTAGCAGGATAAAGAAGATGCGCCCTCCATCCAACGCCGGAATCGGAAGGATGTTGATAACAGCTAAATTGATAGAGAGTAACGCTGCGAATTGCATAACCGACCACACACCCTGTTCCGCGATGCGACTGGTCAATACCGCAATACCTACAGGACCCGACAAACCCTCGCTCACTTTTTGACGCACAAACAGATCACCCACCAACTGACCGAGACTGCTCACGATTAACTTCGTATAACCCCACGTCACGGTCACTCCCTGTCCAATCGCGGATGGTAAAGAAAAACGCACGATACCCGTGCTTGCAAGCTTCACCCCAAGACCCGGACGTTCAAGAGATTCAATATACTCCGCTTGAATGGAAACATGCCGGAGCTCTTTTTTACGAAGAATCTGTAAATCAATCGTCTTTCCTTTAATCGCATCCTCGGCGATCTTTTGTTGCGCCGTGACATCATCCTGAACTGGAACGGTGTCCACTTGAAGAATAAAATCGCCTGTTTCCAGTTTACCTTTTTCAGCAGCAGATCCTGCGAGCACTTCGACAATCTGCACCTGTCGATCTGTAATAATCGCGTCAGACGGCAATCCATCGAGTTGCGCAGGAACCCCAATCAGGAATCCAAAGATGAAGATCGAGGCTGCCATGAACCAATTCATCGCCACACCCGCAACTAAAATAAAAATTCTGGCAAAAACAGACTTTGATAAAAAAGAATCCTTTTCTCCACCCGTTCCTCCTTCTTCTCCTTTTAATCGCACAAATCCACCCAAAGGCAACCAATTAATCGACCAAATCGTTCCAGGGTACGAACGCTGATCTTTTGCATCCACGCGCTTCCAGCGGCCCTTACTACGCACAAAACCTATCGCCCGTGGTGGAAAACCATAACCAAACTCTTCTGCTTTCACTCCGCAAATACGTGCCGCAATATAATGACCGCACTCATGACCAAGCACGAGTGCCGACAAGACCAACAAAAAAATCAAAAGGGAAATCATGCAACCATCTAGACATCATCCGGCATATCGGACAACGCATCCTCTTGCCCTTTCTTTCCTTTTTTAGCCGGTGGGTGATCCGCGTTTTCTTTTCTTCGATCGCTAAAGTAAGACAAAAGCTGTTTCCCTCCTTCCGCGATAAAACCTAGATACTGCGCAGACGCCCCCAGCTTCTCTCCAATCATGACAACGGCTCGCTCAAAACGCGAAATCTTTTCCCGCGTGTCGTCCATCACCTGATTCGCTTGATGAACTAAACGCGCAATTTCGTACAACGCCCAACAAAGAAAGCCGGACACGAAGAGCAAACAAATCGTGCCGATCAAATAAAGCAGCTCTTGTGAGGTGAGGGAGAGCATATGATGATAGGATAGCAGAACAAGGACAGGACGTCATCCATGACGTAGGAATTCCTTATATTCAATATTCGCAAGTTTCAGCAATCCGTGAAGCGTTCCTGTCGCAAGCTCCCTGTGAAGAGGGACGATGGTCGTCACGACCTCTTTACCAGCGAACTTTCGAAGTTTCAAATGACTTCCTTTTTGATGAACAATGTGAAAACCGTATATTTTTTGTAAAATCAAAACTACTTTTTTGCCTGAAAAGGCTTTCGCCATATCAAGCCTGCGCTTCCAGAACCATCAAGAGAGGTGTTTCTTGTTTGCGTTGCTTACGAGGAACATCCTCTAAATAAAGCTCAACTGCTTCTTGTAAATTTTTTTGCGCTTCTGCAAGTGTGCGGCCCTGACTCACAACGCCAAATTCAACCGCCCGAGCGACATACCATTTCCCCTCCTTCAAAATCGAAGCTGTAAACTTGTACATCATACAATAATTAGCTTAGCCTCATTATCGATATTTTTCAAGCTGCAGCTGAAGATGACTCCTTTTCTTTAGGCATTGCGTCAGATGCAGTACGAAGACCTAACTTCTCACCGTAGCACCAAATTTCCGATTCATCATCCCTTCCACCTGCTGCATCGCCTCATCCACCTCCTTTGCTTCAAGCGTTCTATCATCCACACCAAAGGTAAGATGAAACGCGATAGACTTTTTATCAGCTGGAACCCCTTTCCCTGTATACGTATCAAACCATTCAACATGACGAAGAAGCGAAGTCGCTCCACGCATGGCCTGCATCACGATCTGTACTTCAACGTCGCGCGTCACGACAAAGGCCGTATCCCGCTTTGCATCAGGATACACAGGAAGCGGCATGTACTTTTTCGCGCTTGAGGCAACCTGAATCACCTCTTCCAAGGGAACATCGACTAAAGCCAAACGGCCTTCAATTTTAAATCGATCCGCGATCGTTGGATGAAGTTCACCCACCGTTCCAAGCAGATGCACGCCATGAAACGCCTGCATCGTACGTCCTGGATGCCAAAACGCATCATCCGTGAGACGACGCCACTCAATACCCGAAATACCAGCCTCAACATACAAATGCTCGACAAAACCTTTTGCCCTGCGCCATACCTCATCCCCTCCCAAAAATCCTGCAGACAATTCAAGACGCTCATCCGGCAAATCATCCCATCGTTCACCGCGCGGATAATACGCATGCGCCACTTCAAATAATTGCACATTTCGATCCTGCTCTTGGTTATCGACCACCGTTTGGATCATGGACGGCAAGAGCGTTGTACGCATGAATTCAAAATCAGATGACAACGGATTCTGCACACGCAACATCGGAGCCGGATCATAGCCTGCTTTTTCCAACAAATCGCGCGAAACAAAAGAATACGAGTAGATCTCAGTCAGGCCAGCTCCTTTCGCCATGGTCCGTACACGATCCTCCCACAACAATTCTTGATCCTGCGCTCGTGTTGGCATTCCTGCAGGAAAAATAGCCGGTAAATGCGCATAACCATACACACGAGCGACTTCCTCAACCAAATCACGACCTGACTCAATATCGTGATCACGCCACCAAGGAACGGTTGCCGAAATCTTCGCACTGGTCGTCTTCAATGCAAAACCTAAACGATGAAGCGTGTCTGTCACGTCTTTTTTAGGCAATGCGACTCCGATAAGCGAGGTCATCTCTTCAAAAGATATCGAAAATGTTTTTGCTTTATAAGCCGCCGCTTTCAAATCCATCATCTCACCTGCAACGGTTCCACCGGCGATTTGCAAACAAAGCTCCACCGCACGCGCAAGCGCTCCGGACAAAGCCTCTGTCGACAACCCTTTTTCAAAACGTACCTGCGCATCAGAATACAAATTCAACTTGCGCGCCGTGCGTCGCACAGACACGGGATCAAAGGTCGCCGCCTCAAACACAATCGACGTAGTTCCAAGAGCAACCCCTGTACGCTCGCCTCCCATGACACCCGCAATGGCGACGGGCGTGTCCTGATCAGCAATCACAAGCATCGTGTCATCCAACTCATATTCCGTTCCATTCAAAGCGGCCATCGCCTCTCCCGCACGTGCGCGACGCACTTCAAGCAGTGAACCGCCGAGTTTTGCCGCATCATACACGTGCATCGGCTGACCAAGCTCAAGCATCACGTAATTCGTGATGTCTACAATGTTGTTGATCGGGCGCACACCTGCCGACAAAAGACGCTGACGCAACCAAAAAGGCGAAGCGCCAACTTGGACGTTATCAATCTTGATCGCGGTAAACCGCGGACAAAGCTTCTTATCATCAACACGGATACTAACCCCCTTCATCTTCTTTCCTTTCACCATCTTTGCCGCCTTCCACAAAAAAGGCCGTTTCAAAATTGCCGCTGCCTCTCGCGCCAACCCCACCATCCCCATCGCATCTGGGTGATTCGTTGTAATCTCAATATCCATCACCGTGTCGCCGGTCATGTCTAATACCTCTGCCAATACACGGCCTGCTTTCAATTTTGTTTTTGCCACGACTTCACCTACATCTAAGATCTCACGTTCACTGTGTGGGAATAAATCAAATAGTCCGATTTCATTCGCCGCGCAAATCATGCCCTGACTTTCCACTCCACGAATCGACACCGGTTTTAATTCAATAAAATCCCCTTCGCCATGCCAACGAACCATTGCACCCACCTTTGCCACAGCAACCCATTGATCCTCTTTTACATTGGAACCTCCGCACACAATCGTCACCGTCTGATTGCCGACA
>CAYGGQ010000057.1:4762-6259 GCA_964349535.1 uncultured Gammaproteobacteria bacterium
TTCATCCCTTCTTTCATCATATAAGTGCGCTCAACCCCCCAACCAAACGCCACACCAGAATATTCCGCAGGATCAAGACCGGCCGCTTTCAGAACATTGGGATGAAGCAAGCCGCAACCACCCAACTCAAGCCAACCTTGTTTACACGTGCGACATTTTTCGCCATTAGAAAGTTTTGCTGTTCCTCCGCAGACACCACAGGAAACATCTAACTCAAAGGAAGGCTCTGTAAAACGAAAATGAAACGGCCGAATACGCACCTGACGCGTCGGACCAAAAAATTGCTTCACAAAATAATCAACGATGCCAAGCAGGTGAGTGATCCCCACGCCCTTATCCACATACACGCCATCAAACTGATGAAACATCGGTACGTGCGTCATGTCCATCTGACGACGATAGGTCTTGGCAATGTTAATCGATCGAATCGGCAGCTTCTGTTCTGCCAAAATACGCGCTGTGCCGCTTGTCGCATGCGGCGTCAAAATCATCTTCCCCCATTTTTCAGAAATGGGTGCATCCATTCCGCCTAAGGCGGATGCGCCTAAGGCGCAAAAAAATGTTTCCCATTCATCACGCGCCGGATGATCGGCGGGCATATTCAAAGCTTCAAACGCAAACCAGTCCCACTCGACTTCAGGATAACGTGTCCGCGTAAAACCCACGCGCGCAAAAATATCCGTAATCTCACGGATCGCTTGTGTCACGATATGCAAATGACCCTGCGGTGGACGCACGCCTGGTTCCGTCACATCCTCTTGTTCTGCTTCTAGCTTGGCGTTGATCGCCGCGCCCGCCAATCGTTCACGCGCTTCCGCTAAACGGCGTTCAATCGTCTGTTTAATATCATTCGCAAGCGCACCCAGCTTTGGACGCTCATCAGGACCCACCTCTGCCAGCCCCTTCAACATCGAGGTTAACTCCCCTTTTCTTCCTAAAAAACGAATCTCCACCGCCTCAAGATCGGCTAATGTTTTCGCCTCTTTCACCGCCTGATCGGCAGCCAAGGCCAACGTCTGCATTTTGTCAGCAAGTTCCATAGAAATCTGTTCAAGAATGACAGATAAACAAGGAGGGTGTCAAAAAAACCGTTCCGCGCTCCAAACAAGGGTTCAACGCGAAACGGCAGAAATTCTAGAAAAGAAGATTAATTTCGACGATCTTATCTCCAGCAACGGTGGCGAGCTTTGTCCCCGGTGGAAGCGAAACGGCAATCTTGAATAATCTGATCGCTTTGCGCATGGTCTCGGCGCGACTAACAGAACCTGTCGCGACGACGAGAGCGTCCAACTCTTGAATCTGTTGCTTGGTGAGGTCGAACTGAATACGACACTTCTCCTGTTTTTCGTTCTCCATGACACTTCTCCTGAGGGTTCTGCAAAAAAGGACGTGGAATATTTTTATAGCAAATAGCTGTTCATGTGTCAATGGACTGAACTTTCCCCCGTATTCTAAACTCAATGCACCACCCATCGACCCCTTCAAAACCCCAGTGAA
>CAYGGQ010000058.1:0-6239 GCA_964349535.1 uncultured Gammaproteobacteria bacterium
ATCCTATGTCGCCCGACGGGAACAACAGTCACCCTTGAAGGTTAACTAAACAGATACTTGATTCGCTCGTGCTTCCCTCGTCTGATATACTATTTTTTATCTTATGTCGCATGATGTTTTGGGAAAAATCGCGGTCGAGTTGGTTAAAACGCGTATTCCCGGTACGCGAAAGGGGAGCGAGGAACCAGCGTATGAACACTCGTTGCGTATCTATAAAGCGTTGCAATCATACGGTTATGATGAGGAGGTGTGTCTCGCGGGTCTTCTTCACGACATTGTGGAAGATAGCACGGTGACTTTTGAGGAATTGGAACAGTTAGGATTTTCAGATCGGGTGATTCAACTTGTGCGTTTTTGTTCGCACGATGAAACGATCGAAGACGGTGATGCGCGTTGGGTGATGATGATCGCGAATCTTGTCGAAGCGAAAGACGCGGATGCTTGGGCGATCAAGGTCGCGGATGTGACGGATAATTTACAGAGTAGTCATCTGCTCACAGCCGATCGCGCGCGATTGATGCAGCAGGTGAAGGCACCTTTGATTTTAAGACTGGCAACGCCTTATTTAAAAACAGAGCCGGTGTGGAAGGCGTTGGAAAAAGCTTTGTTGCCGTATGCGCAACCTTGAGTCTCCTGCTGCACAGGCAAGTCGCGCAGAACTTCGGTCTATCGCTTCGACCGAGGGTTTGCCAGCGACGTTGCATCGTTTGTCGAAAAAAGAACAACAGAAAAAGTGGCAAGAGTTTTGTGAGCAGTTCGATCACGTGGGACCGGATGAGCGCGTGGCGATGATGGAAGGATTTTTAGGGAATGGGTCGGTCGGCGAAACAGAGATGTTGCCGTGGATCAAGCGTCTTTCAGCGGAAGAGCATGTAGAGCTCACGTTTTATCTCGTCGATGTTTTAAAACCCGATGCGTTTGTTCGTGTCTTCTATGCGTGTTGGCCAAGCTTGCCGTATGAGATGCAGCGCGAACTCATTCAGCATTTTTCTCTTGATGAACCGCAATACGCCATTTTGGTGGCTCCGTTTGCAAATATCGCGCGGATTCCTGAGGAGGTGGATCGAAGAGCGTATGACACACGCATGAAAGAACGGATGTATCTACGGAAGAAACATATTCCAGAGTGGACCCAGATCGGGAGTTTTTTTGAGCATGCCTACGCAACAAAGAGAGGTCGAGAAAAGGAGGACGAGCTGATTGCGTTACAAAAAAAACAACGACCCGAGCTTGTCGCTGCCGTCGAGCGTCACTATAATCATTTTGAGGCGGCAAAACGTCTGTTTGAAATTTGTTTGGAAGAAAATCCTGCGTCCTGTCGTCCGTTGTTTGAGTATTACTGTAAGCGTCAACCTGCCTTTGTTTTTCCGTACATGCCTCGTCTCATTCAAGAACGGGTGTGCACGAAAGACGATTGGAAGGAGGTGCTTTGGGTTTTGACAGATCGGCACCAGGGAGATGAATTTTTTGCAACTCAAGAAGAACGAGAGCGAGGACGGATTCTTTTAGCACGACTCAAAAAGGAAGATCCGGAACAGGCGGATTATGCACATCAGATAATCTCGGACTTAAAAAGTCTTCGTGCGAAGAAGATAGCACTTGAGCGCCAACGTCTTCTGGATGAGAGAAAGAAACGGTGTGTAGACCACATGTTCGGAGATGTGCCTTCTTTGCACGGTCTTATTCAGGATAAAGAATGGGAACCTCTTCTTTTTAAGTTGTTGGAAAGAACGGTTCCTGTTTTTTACGTGCTTCCGCGTGTGCCGTTGTCGCAACAACAAGCGAATATCTTTTTGAATCGAGCGATAGATCAAGGAGAATTCGCGTCTGACCTGTCGGAACTTGAGGATTTTCATGGGATTATTCGTGCCTGTGGTGAAACGCGTGCGGCGGCCCTCTTGATGAAGTCCATCAAAGATTATTATGTGGGGAGTGATCGTTTCGTCGATCGAGTGTTCGCTCAATTGCCAAAGGTTCTCTCTTGGTTTTCAGAGAAATACCAGGAGCAGATTATTCAAACGATTAGTCAATACAATCCTCAGCTTTGGCTCAAACAGTTTGATTATGCGCTCGAGCATCGAACGATTTCATTGCCTAAATTCATGACGAAGGCGCAAACAGATCCGGAACAGTTTTTGGGACAGTTTGACCGTATTTTGCGGTATGCCCGTGTCACCGAACCAGATCCGCAACGAGCCGCAGTGTTATTTGATCGATTACGAGAGACGGCCCGCAACAGTGTTTATCAGCACCCGATTTATTTTTTTCGCTATCCCGCGCTTATGGCCACGCTGTTGTCTGCGACGGAGCGCGAGCAGTTTGTGACGCAACAACTCGAGACGGCAAAGCCCGATGCACGTTTTCTGCACCGTCTGTTAGACGCGGCAACACCTCAAGCGACACGCGATCTCTATCAAGATCAGATCTCTACGGCGATGGTGTGGGACGAGGACGTTTTTTGCGAGCTATTGGAGTCGCCACGCTATTCTGACGTGATGATTGGGATGCTCGGGGATCGTGCGTTTGAGAGAAAGTTTTTTTCCGTGCTGGGTCGTGTGAATCACGAAGACGTCACGTCGTCAGCGGGAGGTGGTTTATCACATTGGCTCTATTCCAACCCTCGTCGCGTTCAGCGTTTTTTATTGGCACTTGAACCGCACGATGAAGATCTTTCTCAATTGGCATATTTTATGGATCATGCATCAGGGGTCGCAAAAAGGTTGAAGTTAAGTGTTCAAGATCAGAAGAAGGACGCAAAGAAAAATAAGACGAAGACTCCATTCGTTGACACCAACACCTATGATCAGAGCGTGTTATTGTTGCAGGAAGAATTAAAGCGTCGACTCTCCCTTCAACCCGAACTTTGCTTTACGGAAGCAGTTTGGAATATTCAGGATTTACCCGATCCTTATATCCCTTGGGAGCAGGTCGATACCTTGATTGAAGAGCGACCGGAATCCTTTGACTGGCTCCAAAAGCGGCTTAACGACAAGGACAAACATCGATACGTCCAAAAATATGCTCGAGCACTCGCGTTTGGTTCCAGAAAAGGACAATGTATTTTTGATGAGAAAAAATTGTTGGCGACAGACGCGCAGATGCTGTATGACCTGAATCCCGCACTTTATAATAAAGAGCAAAGAAGTGAAGAGGATTATTATCAAGCGGTGATTGCGAAATTTGCAGATCGTCCTTTCTTTTCCCTGTATGAAAAAAGACTGCAGATGCTTGCAGAAGCGGAAATGGAGCGATGCGGTGTTCAGAAGGCATCAGAAGTATGGGATGTGCAACCGGAGTTCGCAGCACTTGTGCGACGCGTAGGTTTGCTCGCCGCCTGTCCACTCGCCGTTCGTCACGAAGGTTGGATCATGACACTACCAGAGCCTGAGCAGGCCGTGATTTTACAAGCATTTGAGATGCTGTCGCTCTTTGAGATAGAGGCGGATATAGATGAAGCACGTTTGAGGGATAAAGACGCGGCGACCTATCTCGCAAATGTTATTCAAGCGCATCTGTTTCGAGTACTGAAATTGCCACCGACGACAGAGACGCAGGGAGCCACAGTTCAGATGCGACCAGAAGCCATTCAGGCATTCATTTTATATTTTCGTGGGGTGTGTCAAAAAACAAAGGGGATGGTTACGCTCCTTCAAGAAGTATTTCGTCAGGTTTCGGCTGGAACCTACGAAGATTGGCGAGCGTGGGGTGAGACGGACCCAAAAACGGTGAGGGGTCGTGAAGAGGCGATGGAACGGTTGAAAGCGCAACGACTGTTACCTGAAAAACTTACATTAGATACGTATGTCGCCTGGAATGCGAGTGAGAACTTGGATATGGATGCGGTGCTGGATGTTTCCATGTCGGATGTGACAGATGGGATTCGCTCTGTTTTAGGTCAGGCTGTTGCTGATCGTCATCTTCCAGAGGATACATTCAAACAATCCGTGAGTGAGGTTGCCGAGGCGTATGAGCAGTTGTATTTGCCCATGCAATTATGGAACGATCGGATCACAGAACTGCGGGGGATTCTTGGCGGTGGCAAAAAACGACAGGAGGGACGGCCGGAGCAGGAGGAACTGGATCAACTCATGGAGGAGGCAAGAACGTATCGAGAGGAACGCCAGGGGGAACTCGATCGTCTGAAGGCGTTGACTTATATCCATCGATTCCGTGTACTCACGGCCAGAGAGTTGGAAGAAAAGACGTTGCTGATTGAAAAGACCAAGGTCCCTTTTGCACAGGCATTCAAGATGATTGAAAAAGCCTTTGCTGATGCACCGGACTTTCAACAGGACATTCAGCGCATGAAGATGCAGTTGCAGGACGTGAGCGTCAAGATGTTTGGCGGTGCACGCGTGTCTCGGTCTCACCTCCGGATCACGGATGCCGTGAATGCAGAGGTGGCGATTCGTATTGGCGAGATCCCGGTGCCCTCGTGCCAGCATTACGCCCCATCTCATACCAGAGGCTTGAATCAAGGTCTGCTTGCGTATGTAAGTGACCCTGCGGTTAAAATCATACAGTTGTATGATGACAAGGGACAACTGATCACGCGAGCAATTTTGCGTCTTCTTCAAGATGATGAAGGCAAGCCCCAGCTGTTTCTTGAACGGGTCTATTCAACCAATAATCATCACAAGATTCGGGAGGCCGTTGTTCAGTTTGCGAGAAAAAAAGCAAAGCGTATGGGTGTTGGTTTGTACTCGCATGCAAGCGAAACAGATAATGTCGGTTTGGAGGCATCGGAGGTCCAGAGTTTACATTCGCGCGGTAGCCGTAACACCCACGTGTATACGGATGCCGGGGGAGGGCTGATCACAAAGGGTGTCTTTAGTATCAAAAGCGCCTATCAAATCGGCTAATCAAAAAATGACCCCTCCCTTCGCGAAGGGCGGGGTCATTTTTTGATTGTTTATATCTTATTTCGCGTACTCAATTACTCTCGTCTCTCGAATCAACGTCACCCGCACCTCTCCCGGATATTTCAGTTCCCCTTCAATTTTGTTGGCGATATCGCGAGCGAGTTTGACGGCCCCAAAATCATCAATAGCTTTTGGATTCACGAATACACGGATTTCACGCCCAGCTTGGATCGCATAGACCTTGTCGACCCCTTCAAATGAGGTTGCAACGCGTTCTAATTCTTCCAAGCGCTTCACATAGAACTCTAAAGAGTCCTTACGAGCCCCAGGACGGGCCCCAGAGATGGCATCCGCCGCTTTTACGATGACAGCCTCGATCGTCTTCGGCTTATCCTCGTGGTGGCCAATCGACTGGTAGCAGATTTCTTCTGGGAACCCAAATTTCTTCATGATTTGATAGCCGAGCTCCGGATGGCTGCCTTGCATGTCATGATCCACGGCTTTGCCAATGTCATGGAACAAGCCACCCTTGCGACAGATGGAAACATCAGCGTTTAACTCTTCTGCAAGCAACGCCGCGATGTTGGCGACTTCCATGGAGTGCAGCAGCGCGTTTTGACCATAGCTTGTGCGGAATTTGAGACGGCCAAGAATTTGAATCAGCTTAGGATCAATACCAGCCATGGAAATGCCGAGCTGAAAGAGAGCGTCCTCACCAGCTTTTTTAATGTCGATGGAAAGATCGCGTTTTGCTTCCTCGATGGTTTCTTCGATGCGCCCTGGATGAATACGGCCATCAGCGATCAATTTTTCGAGAGCACGCTTGGCGACCTGACGACGGATGGGGGAAAAGCCGGAGATGGTAACAACGCCCGGTGTATCATCAATGATCAATTCACAGCCAGTTAAAAGCTCGATCGCCTTGATGTTGCGCCCTTCGCGGCCAATGATACGGCCTTTCATTTCCTCTGTTGGAAGCTCCACGTACGTCGTCGTAGTCTCTACAACGTGAGAGGAAGCCTGACGTTGAATCGCGACAGCAAGAATGTTCTTCGCCTTACGATCAATGTCTTCCGCGGCCATTTCATCCAACTTACGCAAGCGTCCCATGAGAGCTTCTTGGTTTTGCTCCTCGACAAGGGCGACCACGCGGCCAAACGCCTGTTCCTTTGTTAACCCAGAGACCTCCTCGAGTTTTTTTAATTCATCCACCTTGATTTTTTCGATCGCCGTTTTTTCTTCCTCGATTTTGGATTTTGCCGCATCGGCCGCAGCTTTTGTTTCGTCAATCGCCAAAATCTTCTTGCTAAACTCCTTTTCACGGTCAATAAACTCTAGTTGTTGTTTTTTGAGTTCTTCAAACACCTTCTTTTCTTC
>CAYGGQ010000059.1:0-6193 GCA_964349535.1 uncultured Gammaproteobacteria bacterium
GAACGAATCTCCTGTTGCAGGAATAGACCTGCTTCCGGCGTGTCTGCAAAAATCTTGATGTGATCGTCCGTCATGCCGGCGGCGCGCGCGCCTTCAGCAATCGCGTGCGCGAGTGTACCACAGACGACGAGCATGTCAATCCTCAATCGCGCGGCTTCGACACCAATTCGTTGATGCGCCTGCTCTGCCGTAGAACCGAGTTCGCGCATCTCCCCCAAGCAGACGATTCGACGTTGACCGGGATGGATCTCCATCGCTGCTAAATCACGAAGGGCGGATAACACCGCTGCTGGCGAAGCATTGTAGGTATCATCTAACAGCATCGTATTCTTGATTCCTGGAACCAAGCGCGTGCGTCCTGGCAAAGCATGCAACGATCCTGGAAGCCGTAGCAGAGCGTCCAGATGCACATCCAGAGCGATGGCAACGGCGGTCGCGGCAGCCACGGCGTACGCCATCGGCCGGCCGAACACGTTTGGCACAAAAATGCTTCGCTGTTGATTCAAACACTCAAGCGTTACTTCCAACCCGACGGGAAACGCGTAGCCACCCACCTCCTCCATCCGAATTTTTGTTTGAACAATTCTGACATCCGTCCCATCTGCCTCTCCAAACGTCAGCACATGTGCGGACGTCTGGTGTCGCATGGAAAAAACGCGCTTGTCGTCCGCATTCAAAACAGCGACCCCTCCATCAGACAATGCCTTCAACAGCGTTGCTTTTTCTTCGGCCAGCGCGTCAATCGAAGGATAATTTGCTGTATGTGAGGGAGCTAAAGATGTCTCCTCTGGCGTCACGGCTGTGATGACGGCGATCGTTGGCTTGGCAATAGAAGTGAGATAGGCCAAATCCCCGGGACGATCCGCTCCCATTTCTAATACAAATGTTCTTATCCCTGTTTTTTGCAGACCTATCGACAAGAACCACGCGCGCCAACACAACTTTATCCACGCGACTAGGGAACGACCCGGAGCATCCATTCCTAAAATCGTGAGCGGAACACCGAGTTCATTGTTATAGTTTTTTTTGGAAACATGCGTGCGTGAACCTGGCTCATCGGCGTTGAGCATCGCGGCAATCGCCTGCTTAGTCGACGACTTTCCCACCGTTCCTGTCACCGCCACAATCAAAGGAGCTTCATGCTTCAGCACCTGCTTTGCGCGGGCTCCTAACCAGAGAGATAGCGACATAGGGGTATGGAACAGCATAACCCCGAAAAAACAGATAGGCAACAGCCTGTCTGTTGTCGTCCACTGTCTTGTTCAGGGATTCCTTACCGTTGACGTTGCAACAGGTGTCACAACGGGTGGCGGTACTTTTATTTTTCGTTCTGGAGGGACTTGAAGATAAGACAAGATGAACTTTGCAAGTTCTCCAAAAACAGGGGCGGCTGATGACTCGGCATATTCAACATCCTTTGGCCGTTCCACCTTCACAAGCATCACAAATTTTGGATGGTCTGCCGGTGCATAACCCACAAATGAACCGATGTTTGCGTCCTTTAGATACCCGTTGCCCTTTGGGTCAGGGATCTGAGCGGTCCCCGTCTTGCCCGCGACATAGTAGCCTGGCACGGCTGCCCTTTTCCCATGACCGTTCTCCACAACAGAAACCATCATACCGGAAATAAGTCTCGACGCTTTTGCACTGATCACCTCATGTATCACCTCTGGTTTTGTGATCTCTTTTGTTCCATCTGGATGAACCACCTCCTGGATGATGTAAGGACGCATGTAGTGGCCTCCGTTTCCAAGAGCCGCAAAGGCCGCCACCGCCTGCAGAGGCGTCACCGCAATCCCCTGACCATAGGAGGCGGTCGCAGCAAACACCGCCCCTTTTTTATTGAGGGACAGGGTATTCCCTTTGACCTCTGTGGAAAGTTCAACGTTTGTTTTTTCCCCCAGTCCAAACTCCATCATGTAGTCACGAAACAGATCCTTTCCCAGCAAACGTTGGACATGAATCGCTCCCGTGTTCAACGACTTTTCTAAAACCTGCGTCATTGTTTGAATCCCGTGCGCCTGTTTATCCGAATTCCGAATCGTGAAGGTATCAATCTTTTCCTCGCCTGTATCTTGGTACGTCGTAGAGGGCATGATTTTCCCGGCATCAAGACCCGCCGCAACCGTCAATGGTTTGAAGATAGAACCTGGTTCAAATTGGTAAAAGATAGCGGGATTATTTAACACAGCGAGATCCACAACTTTATTGAAAGTCGCCGGGTCAAAATCTGGCGCGGAACACATTGCCAAAATGGCACCCGTATAGGGATCCATAATAATCACCGAGGCGCTGGCTGCTTCAAACCGCTCCACCGTTTCCTTCATTTTGGCGCATGCTTGATACTGCAAAACACGATCGAGTGTCACAACAATATCTGACCCATCTTTCGCTTCTTTAAGATCAATCGTGCCAATAGTCAACCGTCTACCCGTCGCGTCTTTTTCCGCGATCAGCGATCCCGGTGTTCCCGCGAGAAGCTCCTGATTAAATCCCTCCAATCCGTATCTCCCAACACGCTGATTTTTATCATCAAGAGCCACAAAACCCAGAACCTGACCTCCCAACCCTTGTTCCGGATAAAAGCGTACTAACCCTTTACTCAAACCAATGCCCGGTAATCGCGCTGCTCGTAATTGTTCTACCGCTTCATAGGGTACGTCTTTGACCAGCAGCTGGTAAGAACTCGTCGAGGATAATTTCCAGGTGAACTCCTCCTCCGGCATTTTCAAAATTTCCGCAAGTGCCTTTGCGGTCGAGACCGGCTGTTTAATCTCCTTTGGCACCCCAAACACCTGCCAAGCATCGCGATCCTTTGCTAGTGGAAACAACGTTCCCTCCCGTCGATCCCGCAGATAGATCGTTCCCCTCTTAGGGACCAAAGCCGCTTGAATGGTGTGTTGATCGGATGCGAGCAACTTATAAGTTTCGTAGTCAAGAATCTGAAGCTGAAAAAGTCTACCTAAAAAAACGAGGCCGCCGAGCAAAAATAGAAAACCAACCCACCACAGGCGACGCTGGATGAAAAACTCCTCTTCGCGTGTATTGCGTTGACTTCCCACCGCCGCATCATAACATTGTTGGCTGCTGCCTTTCCACCGGTTGCCCCTACTCCTTTTTTAGGTTACGCTAATTCTATATGTCCAACGAACTGTCCCAATTCGTCAAAGAGTCGTTAAGCAAGGGTGTTTCGCGTGAACGCATCCAACAGGCCCTCCTAAAGGGCGGCTGGGAAACGGATGAAATTCAATCAGCCCTAGGCGCATACCTAGAAAGTGATCTCCCCGTCCCCGTTCCTCGCCGACGACCCTACCTTTCGGCGCGTGAGGCATTTATGTATCTCGTGCTCTTTTTAGGCCTGTACATCAGCGCCTTTAGTCTTGGGACGCTTCTGTTTCAATTCACCAACCTGGCATTCCCAGATGCCATCGACATCGTCTACAGTTCCGAAGGTCCCATTCAGGCAATCCGTAACGCCACCGCGTCTCTCATCATCACCTTTCCTGTCTTCCTGCTCATGTCTTGGCTCCTGTCTCGCTCCCAAGCAACCCATGCGGAAAAACGGGGTTCTAAAATTCGTAAATGGCTGACCTATATCACGCTTTTTGTCGCCGCGGCGATTGTCATTACCGACTTAATTGTTCTCTTGCAGGGCGTCTTGGCGGGTGAATTGACCCTCCGCTTTATCTTGAAGGTCCTGACGGTGCTCGTTATTTCTGGCACCATCTTTGGCTACTACTTGTGGGATCTCCGCCGAGATGAACAAGAAAAATAAGTATGCAAACATTTACCCCTCGCCACATTCTTGCCCTCGTTGTCTCTCTCATCATCCTCGTCAGTGTCATAACCGGCTTGATCCTTTCTGGTCCTCCCGCGCAGGAACGGGCAAAACGATTGGACGCGCGACGCGCCTCTGACCTTCGCACCATGCAAAATACCATCGATGTGTATTGGAGCCGTCACAAAAAACTTCCCTCAACGTTTATAGAGGCGCAAAATTTCCCTACAAGCTCAACCGAACCGCTCCCCCCATGGACCTTAGATCCCATCACGCAGACGCCTTATGAGTACCGGCACGTGTATGTATCGACAGACAGCGAGCCACAGATCTATTATGAACTCTGCGCGGCATTTGACACCAACAACCAGGAAAAGATGCGCACGTATCCTGAAAAGATCTACCCGGGATCTGCTTATCCAAACTTTGATCTACATCCAGCAGGTCGTTACTGCTTCCTAACCTCCGCGAACACAATTCCCGTCTATCCCTAAATCCCTTCTTCATTTTTCTGGGTATGTTCCATCCTGAATTTGCGACGTTAACCATGTCCCGTGATGAGTTACAGGAGTTTCATCGTGCTTTGCTCGCACGCTATCTCATCGAAGGCATGTTGCGACATGAGCAGGGGCTGGAGGAAGTTGATCCTCCGCACATCATCGCGCGCTGCGAACAGTTGTTGGGACTCACCCCTGAAGCCGCTCACGCGCTTTTCCACCGTACAGAAGACGAGCTCTGGGCCTATAGCTGGTATGCTTACACCGATGAATGGGCATGGTTTCGCGCACAGCAGGATATCAACAAGGAAACAAAACGCCGCACGAAACGAACCACGAACCACGCGAGCACAGACCGACTCATTGAAAGAAAGTACCGCGAACAATTCGACGCGTATGTCGCCGAGGTCGACATGCAACAGGACAGCACCCCAGCCCGCAAGCGACAACGCAAAGGAACAAAATAGCGCAGCATATAAAAACACGCCACCGTTTATGAAAGTGACGTGTTTTTATGTTATACTCATCCCATGATGTCGCATAAACATCGAAAGGCTTGGGTTGTGTCCGTTGACATGGGGTATGGCCACGAACGTGCCGCGTTTGGATTGGAAGATTTGGCGTACGGAAACGTCATCACCGCAAACAATTATCCGGGTATTCCAAAACAGGAACGTGATCTCTGGTCAAAAACAAAAAAACTTTACGAAACAGTGTCCCGTCTGCAACCCATTCCGTTGGTGGGGCAGACGTTGTTCGACATGATGGATTATTTTCAACAAATTCCCCCATTTTACCCACGACGTGATCTCAGTAAGTCAAATCTTCAATTAATGGAGATCTATCACCTGATTGAAAAGAAGGGACTGGGCAAACATCTCGTTGAAAAGCTCTCAAAAAAACCACTGCCTTTCATCAGCACCTTTTTTGCCCCCGCCTTTGCCGCGGAGGTTCATAACTATCCTGGCGAGATCTACTGCGTGCTCTGCGATGCCGACATCAGTCGAACGTGGGCGCCCAGAGATCCACGGAAAAGTCGCATCAACTACTTTGCACCCAACGGGCGCGTGGTTGAACGTCTCAAGCTCTACGGCGTTCGCGAAGATCGCATTTTTTTAACGGGCTTTCCTTTACCTAAAACCAATATCGGTGGACCGGAAGCACCCATCGCCAAAAAAGATTTGTTAGAACGTCTGTGCAATCTGGATCCACAAGGAATCTTTCTTGCTAAATACGAGCAGACGCTTCAACGAGAGCTCGGCATTCTCAACTGCCGCGTCAAATCCAAACATCCGTTGACGCTGACCTTCTGTGTCGGCGGGGCCGGAGCACAACGCCAAATCGCCATTGACGTGATGTCGAGTCTTCGGAAAAAAATACTTGATAAAACAATACGCCTCAATCTTGAAGCGGGTACACGAAATCACGTTGCCACCTTCTTTCATCAGGAGGCGAGACGCTTAGGCTTGCAACGCGCGCTCGATAAGTCGTTATTCATTCACCACTACCAAGATCGCCCTCACTACTTCAAGGCCTTTGCCAAAACTTTACGAACGACCGATATTCTTTGGACAAAACCTAGTGAACTTTCCTTTTATACGGGTCTTGGCTTGCCTATCATCATCGCACCTCCGATTGGCTCACAGGAGGAATTTAATAAAATTTGGCTCATGACCGTCAACGGCGGCATTCCACAGAATGATCCACGTTATACAAACGAGTGGCTGTTTGATTGGATTAACTCCGGAGGCCTGGCACGCTTTGCTTGGAACGGTTATATCGAAGCACCAACACACGGAAGCTATCGTATTGAAAATATTGTCACAGGAGAAAAAACGTCGTTAGCAGAATTGCCGTTGATCGTCTAAGAACCATCGGCTGTGTTGTCGTAGGGGTGATTCATGAATCACCCCTACGA
>CAYGGQ010000060.1:0-6181 GCA_964349535.1 uncultured Gammaproteobacteria bacterium
CGTACAAATCCCGCGACAGCAGGGATTTTTACGTGCCCCGTGATGTGCTTGCACATTTTACGGGGCTTCGTTTCGTTTGCTGTCACGGGATTCACGTGGCGCAGCCATTAAGAAAAATAAAACCCCCGATCCGTGGATCGAGGGTATTGATGAGAGCTAATCCTTCGCCTGAAGGATTTTTAAGGCAATGTCAGCGCCAGGAACCTCATGCGCCAATAGAATGATGGTGAGCAGTAGCACGCTCAATCCAACATAGACCGACCCGAGTAGAGCTGTTTCGTGAGGCTTCATGGCCCCGACGTTGTCGGTTTCTTTGTCGGCCAGCGCACAGATGTCTAAATACTTTGTCTTCCCATATCTTGTCTTTGCAAACCTACGACGCATTTTTGCAAAGAAGCCGTCGTCTGGGAAGGCGAGATCAACCAGCACTTGAACGACTGATGTTTGATGAAGCACGTACCAGTCATCAGACCATACCCGGTCATCGGAGTAGGGTGCTGCTCCATCGTGGTCTTGCTCCGCTAAGAGCTCCTCGAACTTTGCTTGGACATCCGAACGAAGAAATACGAAGTGGCCCTGATGATTCTGATACGGAAAGGGGCGCCCCGGCTCTTTTGTTTCCGGAAAACGAATGGACGTTACCCGTTTCATGAAGTTCGGATCCGACTTATCCATCCAGAGATCCGTCTTATCCATGCAGAACAGTTCGGAGAGCGCGCGTCGAAATCGAGCGCTATCACCTTGTCGGTAATACTTAAGCAACTCCGCCACCATCTCAATCGTCCCTATGAGAAAGAGATAGATGAGGAGACCGAACGAAAAATGAGCGAGGAGGTAGAAGGCGATGGCCGTCATTATGAGTAGCAGGGGCAAGCCCCAACTGGAACGAATCGAGCCGGCAATCGATCGGATGACACGTCCTCCATCGAGGGGCAAAACAGGAATCATGTTGAAGAGGTTGATCAGGGCGATGAAACTTGCCACCCCGATCCATAGCGGTCCCGCGTTTATGTGTACCGCCGCCGTCAGAATCGCAAGCGCGAGTACGCTCCCGACCAATGGTCCCATGATCGCGATCATTCCTTCGGATCGCTTTGTGGGGAAATCTTTCTCGGGGACGATTAATGCCCCGACAAAAGGGATGAAGTACATCCCACGAATGGGCAACCCAACGCGCTTCATCGCCCACAGATGGCCACTTTCATGCACCGCCAAGGCAATGAAGATCGTGGCAGCAAACTGCCATGTCCAGATGTAGCTGTAAACGCCGAGAAACACACCTGCGCTTGCCACGGTCGTGAGCTTGAACAGTTTGAGAAATTTCAGAAGCAGTGTCCCAAGTTTTCCACCAAACTTCAACAACAGAATAGCCAGTACGCTGTACCACGTTTTGTTGGAAGATCTACTATTTTCCATGAAGAACTCCTTTTTGAATGAGCTGCTATCTTGATATCAAAAAACTGGTGTTTTGTCAATGGCTTGACACTTTATTGAAGATTCCGCACAGTGTGTTTTGCGTTCGTTCTCATTACCAAAAGGGAGGTTGTGCCATGATCACGATGAAGCAGCCGATGGAGATCCACGCATTCTTTGATCAAGCGCTTCGGGATTTGAAGATCAACGCGGAATATCGCTCGCCCGTGCAAGCAGCAGCTGTTCGTGTACTGCAACCGTTCATTGTTTTTTGGATGGAGCAACACGCTTCTGCTTGGATCGGGATGTGGAGAGGTCCGCACAGGGAGAGTCGTGGTCGCTGTTTTGCTCTCGTTCCCACTTTTCCCGTGGATGAAAATGGGCTGTTCAAGACGGACGGTTTGTCCTTCGTGCTTGAGCAGAAGGTGGATGAAACAAATCCCTTGACCTGTCGCATCAAGTTTGGAGATGCAGTGCCCTGGATCCGCATTGACTCAACCAAACCGGCTTGTAGCGTTGGTGGTTGGCGTGTGGTCGTTCGCACAACTCGGGAAGAGGTCCTGCAGTTGATGGCGACAGACGAGACAAGCCCCGCGTGAAGTAACTTTTTGGCCGACACCCTGCTCCAGGGTGTCGGCTTTTCCTTTTTATCAAGGAATGTTAGTCTTGGGTCGTATTTTTATGTACGCATCTCTCCTAAGTCGTTGGTTAGAGGGTTTATGCGGGCCGGCGTTTTCCGTTCGTTTTTGGGATGGCAAGGTCAAAACCTATGGGCAGGGGACACCAACCGTGACGCTCACGATTAAGAAGGCAAGCGTCTTACCCGAGGTTATGCGCAACTTGACGTTGGGTTTTGGTGAAGCCTATATGCGTGGCGATATCGACATCGAAGGATCAATCACGGATGTGGTCGCCCTGTTTCATGGAACAACGCTGAAGCAGACGTCGATGTCGTTTGGTGCGCGCGTGGCGAATAGGTTGTTGCGGATGGCGCATCGCGGGCGTATCGGTCAAGCGCAGAAAAATGTAGAACATCACTACGACCTTGGGAATGATTTTTATGCTTTATGGCTAGATCGGGAACGCTTGTATTCCTGCGCATACTTTAAGTCACCGGATGATACGATCAATCAGGCACAGCAGAACAAGTTGAATCATATTTGTAAGAAACTATTTCTTCAGCCGGGAGATACGTTGCTTGATATCGGATGCGGATGGGGAGGGTTGGTCGTTCACGCGGTGAAACATTTTGGGGTGAACGCGCACGGGATCACGCTGTCAGCTGGGCAGTATGAATATGCGAAGCAGCGTGTGGAACGGGAGGGGTTGAATGATCAAATTACGATCGAACGCACGGATTATCGAGAGCTCGTCAAACGTGGTTTGTCGTTCGACAAGGTTGTATCGGTGGGGATGTTTGAACACGTCGGTCAGAAGCACATCTCTGAATATATGGCAGGAACGGCGGCTTTGTTGAAAGAGGGTGGCGTAGGTTTGCTACACACGATCGGGAAGATGAAAGGACTACCGATGGAGCCATGGATAGAAAAATATATTTTTCCGGGTGCTTATCTGCCAGGCATTGGTGAGATGTTGGAAGCGATGAAAGAATTTCCGTTGCGTGTGATCGACGTGGAAAACTTACGTCGACATTACGCGCTGACCTTGGATTGGTGGTTGAAGGGTTTTGAAGCAAATCTTGAAAAGATTCGTGGGATGTATGGAGATTCTTTTATTCGGATGTGGCGTTTGTATCTCGCGGGTTCCTCTGCGGGGTTTCGCTACGGCGATCTCGAGTTGTGGCAGATTCAATTCACGAAAGGTCTACGCAATGATTTACCGATGACGAGGGATTATTTATCGTGAGCGATGAGCATGTCGAGAAGTTGTATAGCTTCTTCGCGTGTGATGATTTTCCCCTCGTCTCGCGCGTCTTCAACGGCTTTGATGAAAGCGCCTATGCGTTTGCCCGGTGGAATACCACGCTCCATAAGATCGCGTCCTTGCAGGAGTGGTTTTGTCGGTTCGACGTCTAGTTGCTGTTGTTCGACGGTTTGCGTAAACAGCTCACCGGGAAGGTAGGGATCTGTTTGAACGCCGGGAACCGTTCGACCACGAGAGTCAGCCTCGGATGCGGCAAGTAGCACTCTCCAAGTAGTTGGATGAATACGTCTGATGAGTTTACGTACGGCGTTATTATAACCAGATTGCGCAAGCGTCCCTTTTTGTAGCTGAAGAAACAGCATGCCCGGTTTTAGATGTTCCATAGCAACTTTGACGGCGGCTCGTTCTATCCTTTCGCTTACTTTCCATCGGGCGAGTAAGGAACGTGTTGGTTCTTTTCCCGCCTCTTCATGTCCGAGCGAGCGGATTCTCTCCACCCCGTCTTTTTTCGAAACGGCGGTTGTGCTGGGTTTTCCAAGATCATGACACAGCGCCCCGAACATCACCTCCAGTTTTTCCTCATCCGTGAATCCTCGGTTTTCCTGTCGAATGATTTTCGCTGCCGCATCTACAACCATCATTGTATGAATCCAAACATCACCTTCGGGATGCCATTCGGGTTCTTGAGGGACGTCGATCAGCGCGTGGAGTTCTGGATAATACTTTTCGACAATGCCCAGTTCGCGCATCAACTCAAAACCGATGGAAGGTTGTGGTGATTTTTCTAACAACTTACACATTTCTTCGTATACGCGCTCTTTGCTTAGGTAATCTAAGCGTCCCTGTTCGACCATTTCTTTCATGAGCTTCATAGTCTGAGGTTCAACAGAAAGATCCATCCGTGCTTTGAATTGTGTGGCTCGATAGACGCGAAGGGCATCTTCCTGAAATTGTTTGGGGTCGGTGACACGCAATATTTTATTTTCGATATCAGGAATTCCAATGAAGGGGTCAAAAGTTTCACCTGTCACCAGATCCGTGGCGATGGAATTCATACTAAAGTCACGTCGACGTGCAGCTTCTTCGATGGTCATGCTTGGATCTCCAACGGAAACGAAGTCGGTGTGCTCTGGTCCGGTTTTTGAATCGCGACGCGGGACGGAGACGTCAAATTTTATATCATCAGCGATAGAGATATTCAGAACAGGGAAGGCTCGCCCGATGTCTTTTACACGCCCAGGATACATCTGTTCTAAGACGCTTTTGAGTCGAGCGGCAGATACGCCGTAGACTTCTACATCAAGATCTTTGGGTTGTAAGCCAAGCAGCGAGTCACGAACAAAGCCGCCAACTAACAATGCTCGTGGTTGAATGTTGGGATACTCTGGATCGGGTGGTAGGGCGCGAATGCGCATCGAGAGCTCACTCGCCACTCCTAAAAGACGGGGATCTTGTTCCAGAATACGTCTGCGCTGAACCTCTGGATCTTGCATAGATTCATGTTTTTTTCTCCCGTTCGTCGGTGGCTGTTCAGCGCTCATAGTATTAAGATGGTATGGCGAAAAAGAGGGAGCGTCAACGCTTGACGAGATGCTGAATTTTTGTCATCCTCATACTGTTCTTTTCACTGTAGAGCAGAAGACGGTTGATCCACATGCAGGAGGGCGTCCATGAGCGACGAAAATGATGATGAAGAACCGGATCGATTCGATCCACCGCCTGACACGGTGATTTGGAGACACCCTTGGCAGGTGCTTCCATCTGAAAAGATCAAGCAACACGGTCTTCGTAAATTGAGCGGTGAACTTTCCATTCTCATACGATTCGCGTATGGCGTGGATCGCTTTCACGACAAGGAAGAAAAGCTCTGCGAGGAGGTCATTGTTGAGGCAATCGGTTTTCGGTTTTTGAGAGGGCAGCAGCTCCTCTTGGAGATGGCGCTGGAAGCAGAGCCATTGGATCTTCGCCCATGGCTCGTCGTCTTTCGTGGCTGGAGACCGGAACAGATTATGGTCAGCCCTGAACTGGATCATTTAGTGATTCGGTATATTGCGCTGGTACTTGGTTTTGTCGGGCCTTTTCATGACACGGCGGACAAGGCGCCCCATTGGGAGATGGGCTTGGAAGTGCTGTTTATGGCCGGCAAGGATGATCAAATTTCTCTTCTGAACGCACAAGATGCGACCCCACAGGAACTGTTGCCTTTTGTGCGCGCGAAGTATTAGCCTTACTTTTCAAACGTCGTTTCGATCCCATCGAACGGCGTTTTTTATTAACCTCCGGGTCCAATACCCCGCAGCTCTGCTGCGTCGGTCTCTGTCGTCCTGAGCGGAGTCCGACGTAGTCGAAGGATCTTGAGCGATCATGCCGGAGGGTTCAAGATCCTTCGACTCCGCTTTCGCTACGCTCAGGACGACAGAGGAGGGATACCCCGTCAGCTCTGCTGCGGGGTAGTTCATTTGAAATGGTTTGTCAAAACTTTTTTTAAATCATCAAGGCCTGCTTTTGAGTAGGTAGAAACAAAAACGGGGGTGTAGTGCTTATATTCTTTTTCAAGGTTGGTTTTTCCAAAACGCTTTGCGAGATCAATTTTGTTAAAGACGTAAATTTTTGGCACGTCCTGTACCCCAAGCCGTGTTAGTATTTCCTCAACCTCAACTATTTTTGCGTCACGGTGAGGATCTGTTACATCAATCACATGCAGAATGAGATCCGCGTCGATGGTTTCATCAAGCGTTGATCGGAAGGCATCGATTAATTGAGGTGGCAGATCTTGGATGAAGCCGATCGTGTCGGATAGCAGGATTGACTGACCAGAAACCCCCTCGGTCCCCGTTTCGGCTGACCTTCGTCCCGAGCTCAGGTCGAGGGAGCTCACGGCCGA
>CAYGGQ010000061.1:0-6092 GCA_964349535.1 uncultured Gammaproteobacteria bacterium
CGGGGAAGACCGCATTCATGAGTACCAGAAAGCGGAGATCGATCCCACGACGAAGCTGATCGTCTTCAGCGACAGCCTGACGGTTCCAAAGATGTTTGCCATCAACGACCGGTTCCGCGGCCGCATCAAGGACACCTACGGTCCTGGCACGCATCTCACGAATGACTTCCCGGATATCGACACGCCATCCATCGTCATCAAGCCATATGAGGCGAATGGAAAGCCTTGCGTGAAGATTTCCGACAATCCGGACAAGGCCATTGGTCCTGCCGAAGAGATCGCTCGCTACAAGCGCATCTTCGGTGTGAAGGACGAGGACCTGACGGCGGAAACTCCCACCTGTTAATCTCTATTCGCGATCGGCGGATTCAACCCCGCCGATCGCTCCTTATTTGGGCCGATGCACGCAAAGCGTGACCGGCCCAAAAGAGGAAAAAAGTTTTAACACAACGGACATTCAAAAAAAGTGAGGAGTGAACCATGCGTCTCATTCGAGTCGGTTTGGCGAACGTCAATACCACGGTCGGTGCTTTTGCCAGCAACGGTGCTTCAGTCATGGAGCGTGCGCATCAACTGGCTATCGCCGGTTGCACAGTGGCAAGTTTTCAGGAACAAGTTTTCTCGGGCTATCCAGCCGAGGATCTTGTTCAATGGAAGCAGTTCGTCGTTGGCCAAGGCGAGGAGCTTCGTGCTTTTGCTTTCGCGATGAGGGAGTTTTCTACGGTCTTCACACTCGGCGTGACGGTCGAGCATGATGGTCATCTCTACAATTCTGCCGCGGTCGTGTATCGAGGCGAGATTCTGGGGATCGTTCCAAAGGAAAAGCTTCCAACCTACAACGTCTTCTACGATGATCGTACGTTCTCGCGCGGTCAGCCCGGATTGATCGGTCAGGTACGTCTTGGTGAAGCGGGTTACGTGGTCCCATTTGGCGATCTCATCTTTGAGTTTCCGTTCGGGGTGCTCGGCGTTGAAATCTGCGAGGACATCTGGTCGCCCGACGGTCCCATGCGGCGACGCGCGTATAGTGGAGCAGAGCTCATTATAAACCATTCCGCTTCGCCATTTCGTGCAGGCGTTCTCGAAACGCGTCGAGAAATGATTTCGACGCGCGCCTCGGATAACGAATCGACGGTCGTCTACGTCAATCAGGTTGGCGCGAACGATGCGCTCGTTTTCGACGGTGGCGGATTCGTTAATCAGAACGGGCGCATGTTGTTTGAGGCACCGCGTTTTCAGTCTGGAGGTGGAGTCTGGACGCAGGTTGTCGATCTTGATCGTACCAGCCGACGCCGTCATGAGAACACGACGTGGCGTATGGATGCTTTGGCGTTTCGTCGTAGTCAGCCGCTGGTGCAGCGTCTTGTCTGTGAAGGACCTTCTGCGCTTAAGGACGCGGTTTATCCGACACCAGAGAGCAAGAACTTCTTCATGCCTGCGGCGGGCACCACAACGGTTTCCGTTCGCAACGCAGGGTTCGATGACATCATCAAAGCGGAGCTCTTGGCGTTAAGTGACTACATCGACAAGACAGGCGCGTTCAAGCGCATCGGTATTGCGTTGTCCGGTGGCAAGGACTCTGGGTTGACGACGGCGTTTGCCTGGTTATACGCACGACGACGGTTCATGCATCTCGAAGGCGAAGCCAAGAGGGCGGCGATTCGTGACTTCGTGCATGTGATCTCGATGCCCACGCGTTTCAACTCCGACGGCACCAAGAACCTGGCACGCGCGATCGCCGAAGCGCTCGGCCTGACGTTCCGCGAGGTACCGATTCAGGAGGCCTTCGAACGTGAATGCGACGCCACACGTCTCATGCTGGGATTGCCCGCGGATGGGGTTCTGGCGCGTACGACCCGTCAGAACATCCAGGCGCGTCTTCGTGGGATGCGCATGTGGAATTGGGCAAATGAAGCGCAAGCGCTTTGGCTTCAGACCTCCAACATGTCGGAAAAAGCGGTGGGGTACACCACCATCGGCGGAGACATGATGGGCGGGTACAGCCTCATTGCGAATCTTCCGAAGACAGAGGTCACGGAGCTGCTCCTGTACATCGCCGAGAAATTCGGCATACCGGTCATGCACCAACAGGCACAGATGGTCGCATCCGCCGAACTCGAGGACGACCAATCAGACGAGAAGGATCTGATGCCGTTCCCGGTTCTCGATGCCTGTCTACATCTGTTTGCAGGTGAGAAGATGATGCCTGCCGAGTTCTACCCCATCCTCCTGTCCATGTGGACGGAGGCAGAGCTTGTCGCGATGGATCCACGCTACCAGCCCGGCAAGATGAAGGTGTGGGTGAAGCGGTTCATGACTCTCTTCCTGCGCTCCATTTACAAGTGGGTGCAGACACCACAGTCGGTGCATCTGGGATCGCTCGATCTCGATCGCGAACGCGCGTTGCAGATTCCCGTGGTCCAATCGCTCGAATGGGTCGATATGGACGCCTTCGACGAGTTACCGTAGTCAATCTTTTCAAGGGATGGTGTCACAGCCATCCCTTTTGTTTTATGCTAAGCTATATTTTAAATCATCTATGCCTGTTTCCCACGAATCCCAAAATATCAAAGTAGCCGTCGATGCGGTGATTTTTACGATCCGCGACAACGAGTTAAAGGTTCTTCTTATTCAAATGAAAAAGAAGCCGTATGAAGGTGCGTGGGCTTTTCCGGGTGGTTTGATTGATACGAAGGAGACAAGTGAAGAAGCGGCTCGTCGTATTTTGGAAGAGCAAACAGGGGTGAAACAGGTGTATCTTGAACAGCTCGCTACCTTCGATGACCTTTCGCGTGACCCGCTTGGTCGTGTGATGAGTGTCGCCTACATGGCGCTTATTGCCAGTCAGGATTTAAAATTGCGCACCACCGAGAAGTATCAAGCCGTGCAATGGTTACCGATAGGGAAGTTGCCGATGCTTGCGTATGACCACAAAGAGATCGCGAAGACCGCGCTCGAACGCTTGCGTGGCAAATTATCGTATTCAAATATTGTGTGGAGTTTGCTCCCGGCCGAATTTACACTGACAGATCTCCAACGCGTCTACGAAATTATTTTAGGTCAGTCGATGGACAAACGAAATTTTCGCCGTAAAATTCTGTCACTCGGTTTAGTCAAACCAACGGGAAAAAAACAGACGGGCAAAAGTTTCCGCCCAGCAGATTTATTCAAATTCAAAGATCGTCATTTGGTCTACGTGGATATTTTGTAAAAAGCTGTTCTATTTTACGTGCGCCGTTTGTTCCGCAACCCCAAATTCTTCCACGGCTTCATCGAGATGTTCGCGACGATCAATTTCGGAAAGATCGAGAATGGCTTTCGCGACAATGTTTGGTTCAGGAACTTCTTCAAAACGAAAACGCTCTTTTTCACCCGCCGTTTGAATCTCGACATCTCCAAAGTCAAAAAAAGTGTGGAGCATGCCATGGACCGTCGCGGTCACGTCTTGAATGCGGTACAGCCGTAATTCAGAAACGGTACGTCCAAAAAGACCTGTCTGTTCTGTATTCAGAATGCGTCGATTGGTGACCACCCAAATATCCAAGTGGTAATCCATGTAATTTTGAAACAGAAACAACCACGCAAAGAGAAAAAAGATAGAACCACCTAGAACCAAAATAATGCCCATGGGTTGGTCTGGGGAGAGGAGGCCGGGTTGAAATGTGTTGAGATACCAAATGGCGACAAAAGGCGCGACCAAGATGACGAAAAAGGCGAGATAGAGGAAGAGACGCGCAATCCAATGACGGCGCAAAAAGTAGACCAGTTTTTCATCCGGTAACGCATTCGGAAGATGATCAAGATCAAACATGGGTGTGGTCGTTAAAAAGAAAGATCGTTAGCCGTCGAGGAAAAAATAGGTAGCGACTGCGACCAGTCAACATTTGAAAGAAAGAGCCCGGTCGCTCCAAGGACGATAAACGTCACGCCGAGGAACAGGGCGGTGCTTAAATAGGTGTCGATGCTTGAAACGCCAAATTTGAGCATGAGGCCTACCGTGATGAGCGCCGCTAAAGCAAAGAGCGCTACAAGGATGAGCCAACCAATAAGAAACCAGAGGAGGGGAATCATGTGTTTAGGTCAGTATACCTTGCCTTTCTGGCCTCGGAAAGCCCAAGTGTTCGTACGCCGCATCCGTCGCGACTCGACCGCGAGGTGTTCGAGCGAGCAAGCCTTCCTGAAGAAGGAATGGCTCAATGACCTCCTCAAGTGTTTCGATCTCTTCTGCCATGGATGCGGCGAGGGTCGTCAGACCAGCAGGACCGCCATTAAATTTTTCAATCAGCGTTTTAAGGGTACGTCGATCAGTTTCATCTAAGCCGCGCGTGTCGATTTCGAGAGAGGTGAGTGCGCGATTAACCGTTTCACCATCAAGAAGGCCGTTATTTCGTACTTGAGCAAAGTCACGCACGCGTTTAAGAAGGCGATTGCCGATACGAGGTGTACGACGGGTGCGTGCGGCGATATGTTGAATCGCTTCGTCGCCAATTTTGATGTCGAGCAGTTGCGCACTGCGAGACAAGATTTTTGCCATCTCTTCCGGTCCGTAAAAATCAAGGTGATATGTGACGCCAAAACGATCACGGAGAGGAGCTGATAATAAAGAGAGGCGAGTCGTGGCACCGATGATGGTGAAGCGCTTCAGATCGAGCCGAAGCGTGCGTGCCGTCGGCCCTTTCCCGATGACGATGTCGAGTGCGTAATCTTCCATCGCGGGGTACAGCACCTCTTCAATCGAATGGTTCATGCGATGGATTTCGTCGATAAACAAAATATCGCCTTCTTCAAGGTTGGTCAGAATGGCGGCTAAGTCGCCAACACGTTCCAAAGCCGGACCGCTCGTCACACGGATGTTGGCACCCATTTCATGGCCCACGACGTGCGCGAGTGTTGTCTTGCCTAAACCCGGAGGTCCGTAGAGCAAAATGTGCTCACAGGGCTCTTCGCGTCCTTTTGCTGCTTCCAAGAAGATGCTTAGGTTCTCTTTTACCTTTGGTTGACCCACAAACTCCTCCAGTGTTTTTGGGCGCAAAGCCACATCAAAACCACGGTCTACTTCTTGAGCTTCTGGAGCCACGACACGGGCATCTTCTTGTTCCATGTCTGGATGGTAGCGAAACAGCGGGGGGTTGACAAAAGGGCTGTTTTGTGGTAGATTATACCGTTCTTTATCAACCCGTTATTTGGAGGAAAGCCATGCCGTTACCCGAGTACGTGCGGAGGTACCAGACCAGGAAGTGGAAGACTGTTGTCATGGAGGTAGCCTCCGGACGCTATCAGTCGCTCAAGGCGCTTCTCGACAGCGCGTCGGGGTTCGAGCAGTGTTCCTCGGATAGCTTGCGTGCACAAAATCTCGGCGACCATCCGCAGCGCTTTTATTTCGACGAGGAGCAGGTCGCTGCCGATCTCAACATCTTCGGCGTCTTCGGCGTCAAGCTCGATCGCCTCTCGCAGCCCTTCGAAGAGTTCCCGGCGGGTACGCTCGTCATAAGCATGTACACCGGTTACAACCAGTCGTCGATGACCGTCACCGTCTGCTTCGAGGTGAAGGAGCCGTTCGACTGGGTCAAGGAGTACAAGCCGTGGGCATGGAAGCGGCACGATGTTTGCACCCCGCAGTCGCTGGTCTGGCAGGAGCTCCGCTCCAATGGCCCCCTGTGTGCCGGTGGGAGTCTCGTGCAGATCTGTCATTCGTGCGAACAGCGGCCGGTGCCGATCTTTGGTCGTCGACTCTTCTGCACGGACGTCGAGCTGCGAAGCGTTGGCTTCATCGGCTACATCGATCCGAGCAGTGAGCTGTCGATGGTGCTGGAGTACCGCTTCGAAAACCCCGGTGGCGAACGGGAGACGCCGACGCACCTCATGTCGAAGACTCTGATCATGCGGGTCTACACCAAGGCCGATGAGGGTCGCGGCAAGTTCATCCTGTTCACTGCCTCGCTCCCATAACTCAAACCGCCGGGTCTAGGTTTCTTCTAGACTCGGCGGTTTTAATTTTTTGTCATCTGGGTCTTCCCTTTCTGTCATCCCCGCGGAGGACTTCGGTGAGCTCAGTCGAACCGCGGGGATCCAGCGCGCGGCACCAGCGCCAA
>CAYGGQ010000062.1:0-6052 GCA_964349535.1 uncultured Gammaproteobacteria bacterium
GTCAAACGGTGCTTACGCGCGCTGAAGAAGCGTTGATCCAAGCGCGTGGATGGACCGAAGAACAGATGACGCAAGCGATTCAACGCGTTTTATTTCCCCTCCCGCCCGTGGGTTCGCGTATTCTGATCGTGTCGCTCGATGAATTTTTTTTGGATGAGCACAGTGTTTCCGCAGAACGTTTGCGTGAGTATGCCGCAGGATGTGAGCGTGTCGATGTGTTGGTGCTTGGAGCGGGAACGCGACGAGAGACTTTTTTATCCTCGACTATTTCTGTTTTGAAGTCAGGTGGTTGGACAAAGATAGATGCGTTGTTGCGTGGATGGTTTCTTGCGCGTCGCCTGGCTCAACAGAAGCGATACACTACGGTTGATTGTCAGGATCCTTTTTTTACCGCATGGATTGGTTCGATGGTGGCTGTGAAAACAGGTGCGCGCTTTTTGATAGAGGTGCATGGAGATTTTTGGGGTTCGGCTCCGCGTTACGCGGTGTCATTTTGGCGGAAGTGGCTTGCGGCATCTTTCTTGTCTAAGGCGGATGGGATCCGCACGGTGAGTCAGCGTGTGTTGCGTCACCTGCACCGTGCGGTTCCTGACGTGCGTCTTTCTACGATTTTGAAGTTGCCCGTACCTGTCACCGTGCCCTCGATCGATCTGACGGCATCTTTGAGAACATCGGATCAGGTACACGCGCTCTTTGTGGGCCGATTGAGTCCGGAGAAGGGACTCGAGGAGTTTTTAAATGTTTTCGCTCGTGTGACACGGGAGGTTCCTCGATTATTTTTGAAGATCGTAGGGAAGGGAGCGGAGCGTGGAAAATTGGAAGCGTGTGTGCGAGCCTTGGGGCTTTCGAATCATGTGTCTTTTGTCGGCTGGTTGCGTGATCCTTCAACCTCTTTCCAACAAGCCGATTTTTTGGTATTACCAAGCTACCATGAGAGTTGGGGAATGGTCGTTATTGAGGCGTTAGGAGCAGGACTGCCTGTGCTTATGACAGATGTAGGGTGTGCAGGTGAAGTGGTTCAGCACGAAAAGAATGGCCTCATTGTCCCGGTCGGGGATGCGGAAGCGATGACGATGGCACTCAAGCGGATGGCAACGGATACGGATCTTCGTCGACGACTCGCGGCACAGACGCGATCATCGATCGCTACGTTACCGACACGAGAGCAGGCGGTGCGGCTTTATCGTCAGTTCTGGTTAGGTTCACAAGACACATGAAACAGTTTTTATTAATCGTCGGGGCTCGTCCGAATTTTATGAAGATGGCCCCATTGTACGCCGCGCTCAAACAGCGAGGCGCTTCGTTGTTTTTGGTGCATACGGGGCAACATTACGATATTTCGATGTCTGATATCTTCTTTAAGGAATTGGGTTTGCCAGCACCGGACGTGAACTTAGGGGTAGGTTCTGCTGATCGGCATACGCAAACAAAAAAGATTATTGACGGTCTTGTTCCGTTGCTGCGGGCGGTGTTGTATGACGCGATGATCGTGGTCGGTGACGTGACGTCAACGGCAGCGGCGACCATGGCTGGGATGGTCGCGGGTGTTCACGTGGTCCATGTTGAGGCAGGTCTGCGTAGCTTTAATTGGACCATGCCGGAGGAACTGAATCGGATGATGGCGGACCATCATGCGCATACGCTGTTTGTGACAGAGGAAACGGCGCTACGTCATTTAGCAGCCGAGCGTATTCCGCGAGAGCGTATCCATTTTGTCGGTAATATTATGATTGACGCGTTGCGTCAGGTAGAACCGTTGGCTGATCAGTCGGATATCCTGTCGCGCCTTCAGGTGACGCCGCGTTCTTACGGTGTGTTGACCATGCATCGACCGGAAAATGTAGATGATGTGGCTCGCCTCCGTCAGTTGTGGGATGGGATCCATCATGTCGCTTCTCGTATTCCGCTTGTGTTTCCGGTACATCCGCGTACGCGACAACGATTGCAGGACGCGGGGTTGGGTCAAGGTCAGGGGGTGACTTTTACCGAACCGTTGGGGTATATCGACAACATTGCCCTATTGAAACAGGCGCGTGTCGTTCTCACCGATTCGGGGGGATTACAGGAAGAGGCGACCGTGCTCGGTATTCCTTGTCTTACGTTGCGTGATGAAACGGAGCGACCCATCACCGTCGAAGTTGGAACGAGTGAAGTCGTTGGCGCGGATTCAGAAAAAATGCGTGACGCGATCGAGCGTGTATTGTCTGACCGTTGGAAAGTCGGTCGCATTCCGGATTTGTGGGATGGGCAGACGGCGCATCGTATTGCGGAAATTATGATCAATCTATGAAGCCACTCCGCCTTTTGTTTATCACGCCAAAAATTCATGAAGGAGATGATGAGTTTTCTTTTACGAGTTTGTGGGCAAAGGCGTTCGCGAACGCTGGATTTGAAGTGACGGTGATCTGCATGTCCAAGGGGACGACAACCCTTCCATTTCCCGTTCACTCACTGGGGGTAGAAAAAGGATGGTCGCGTGTGAAGTCGTTGCTCTATTTTCAAAAACTTATTTTAACGATCCCATACGATCGCGTCTTCGTGCACATGAATCCGCGATGGTTGGCGGCGGGTGCGTGGTATTGGTGGTTGCGTCGCATTCCGACGTATTTGTGGTACACGCATTATACGCAACCCTTTTCTTTGAAGTGGGGTGCGAAGATTCTAAAACGCATGTTTGGTGCTATGCCGGGCAGTCTGCCGCAGTATGACGGGGATCCGCGCAAGATCGTGACGGGTCATGGGATCGACACGGAGTTTTGGAAAATGCCGGATGTCCCAACGGAAGCACGCGAACCTAAGGAGCATTTGTTGGCCGTGCACCGCATCTCTCGTTCTAAAAAATTAGATCTTGTTCTGCGTGCGTTGTTGTTATTACCACCTGAATATACGTTGACGCACTACGGTCGCGCACAGGATCCACGCATCGATCAAGCATATGAACAAGAAGTGCGAACGATTGCTGCGGATCCAAAATTAGCAGGGCGTGTACATCTTATGGGCTCTGTTCCAACCACGGAATTGCGCAACGTGTATTCTCGGTATCAGGTGACCGTGAATATGGTGCCTGCGACGATTGATAAAACAGTTTTGGAGGGTATGTATAGCGGTGGATTAACACCGGTCGTCGCGAGAGATCAGGCGGCGGGTATTGGTGATCTAGATGCCCCAGCAGACGAAACACCGGAAGCGGTCGCAGCCTATATTCAAAAAATGGTCGTGCGACCTCGTGAAGAGATTCGTGAAATTGTGATGAAGCGACATAGTCTCGTGGCGTTGGTGGAAAAGATGGCGGTGTATATTCGTGACGGACGCTAAGGCTATGTGCGGTATTAACGGGTTCACGTTTCAAGACTCCGCGGCGCTTCGACGCATGCATGCTTCGACGCACCATCGAGGACCGGATGATGAAGGCTTTTTTGAAACGCCGGAAGTTTCTTTGGCGCAGAATCGTTTGTCGATTATTGATTTGTCGCCGGGGGGGCATCAGCCCATGTCGACCGCGGATGGACGTTACACGATCACATTTAACGGAGAGATTTATAATTATCAAGAATTGAAACAGGAACTGATTGGATTGGGACGTTCGTTTCAATCGGCGTCAGATACGGAAGTGTTGCTGCAGGGCTTTGCGCAATGGGGAACGGATGTTCTGCGAAAATTAAATGGGATCTTTGCGTTTGCGATTTGGGATCGTGATCAAAAAGAGTTAGTGCTCGCGCGTGATCGGTTTGGCGTGAAGCCTCTGTACTGTCATTGGAGTAAGAATCGTTTAGTTTTTTCTTCGGAGTTGAAGGGGATTTTAGCTCACGGCATTGCGAAAGAGATTGATCTCGATGCCGTAAATCTTTTCTTCCGTTTTTTATACGTTCCTGGTCCACGCACGATGTTTCAAAACATTCGTTCTGTGATGCCGGGTGAATTGTTGCGTGTCCGTGGCGGCGATATCGAGTCAGAGCGCTGGTGGAAGCTGGAAGAGGGGGAGATGCTGACGGATCGCGAGGAAGCGCAGCATCAGATCCGTACGCTTGCTCAAGATGCGGTTCGATTGCAATTGGTGTCTGATCGACCGTTGGGTGTCTTTTTATCCGGCGGCATTGATTCGTCCGCGATTTTGGGATTGATGCGGAATATTGTGACAGGTCCAATCAAAACATTTTCCGTGGGTTACGAAGCAACGGCAGAGGCGGAAAAATATAATGCGGATTTTTTGATCGCGGCGCGTACGGCAAAGTATTTTAATGTCGAACATCATCCGATCGTGATTTCTGGTAAAGATGTTGCAGGTTGCTTTGAGGATATTGCGTGGCACATGGATAATCCGGTTTCAAATCACATTCAGCCTTCGACGTACCTTCTTGCGAAGTACGCGAAGCCAGAAATTACCGTTGCGCTTGGAGGAGACGGTGCGGATGAGCTGTTTGGGGGGTACGATCGCTACTGGCTTTGGAGCGCCTTGAATCGTTTACAAGCGCTGCCGGCGTGGCTGCGATCAAAAGCGATGTTGTCGTTCGTGGCACGTGTGACGGGGAAGGTGTCCTTACTGGACAAGGCCGGTCTCCCGCCGGGGTTAGATCGTTTCTTGTCCTTCATGGCTCAAAAAGAGACGCGTATGGCGGAGTTTTTGAAGCCGGTGGTGAATCGACCTCGCGCCGGCGTGGACGCGTTCGCGCCTTATTTTGCCACGACGTGGAAAGATAATGTGAACCAGATGATGGCGACAGACGTGCAGACGTGGCTTGTGGATGAATCATTGGTTCGATCTGATAAGTTGACCATGGCGCATGGACTCGAAGAGCGCGTGCCATTACTGGATATGCGTTTGGCAGATCTTGCGTTTCGTATTCCGTCATCTTGGAAGTTGGATAAACGCTCACTTGGAAAAAAGATTTTGCGAGATGCGTTAGCCGATGTGATTCCGCCATTTGTGATTCGAGAAAAAAAACGTGGCTTTTTTTCTCCAGCGTCGAAATGGCTTCGTGGAGATTTGTTGCCACTCGCTAAAGAAATTTTATCACCAGGTTACGCACCCGGTTGCAACGACTTTTTTGATTTTGATGCAATCGATCGAATGTTAAAAGATCACGTCACGAAACAGCGGTATGGGCTGAATCAGTTGTGGGCGTTGATGACGTTTCGAGCGTGGTGGAGGAAGATGATGTAGAATGAGAAATGTTGATTAAGAGCTTTACTATTAGAGCTTATGGGAGAAAGACGTGAGGAGTTTACGCAAAGGGTTGCACAAGCGGCTCAGCAGGTTGTTCTAGCGAGAGAGTCTTTGCGTATTCCGTGGACAGGTCAGGAAAAATTGACTGTTCCAAACCCACAGGAAGAAAAGTCCATTGATGATTTTAGCTATGCAAAAGAGGCAGTAGAGAATCTTATGCACGCGCATCACGAAGGCTGGCTCCGTATTCATTTAATAGACGACGACCGATTTAGGATTGAGTTTCTTCCTATCACAGATTTGCCCAAGTTGCTTGCCCACATTGCAGAGGTTCGTGTTTTTGCAAAAAATATTCGGCAGCCTGTGTGGGGAAAGATCTTGGAAGAAGGTGATGGTCTTCATCCTACCTATTTGCAAACGACGAGTTTTGGTGTTGAGGGAGGACTCGAAGGGCATGAGTCTTTTGCTGACAACACTACCATCATGCGTGTGTATGTGGACACGGAGCGATTACTGCGGGTGCGTGACGTTTATTTAGATCCAGAATCATTAAATGCAACCCCGGAGGAATATGGCCATGCGTTTATGGTGTTTCAAGGTTTACCACGCGAGACGATTGATGGAGCAGAACGAGTGAAGTTGCCCAAGTGGAGAGGGTCGGATCTGGCTGCGTCTGATGATCAGTCTTGGCCTACAGAGGAGCAAATGGTTGAAGAAGAACGACGGAATGCCGAACAGCTGAGGCGATTTTTAAAAACTATGAAATAGAATGTGGGTGTGAGGAGGACCCCTGCCCTTCCCATTTTCCCCGCATTTCGCTATTCTTTCCCGGTATATGCAAAATGATGCTCTTAAGCAGGATGTGAGGAAGTGGTGGAATACGAATCC
>CAYGGQ010000063.1:0-5991 GCA_964349535.1 uncultured Gammaproteobacteria bacterium
AAAAAATACCCACCGCGTTGTTGGTGGGTATTTGTTATCTATACTGCCAACCAGTGTATGGTTAAAAACCTTGTCCCTCACCCAGTCCATCCCCGTGCCCAGAAGCTGGCATGCTAAATGGGAGCGAAAAATTTTGGAACGACTGAAAATCTTTTACGTTTTGGATAGGTGTGGCTTGAAAAGCATTTGTTGATCCACCAAGCTCATCTTGAATCTGCGTCTGGCCGTCCAGTAACGCGCTGACCGTATCCGTAATATCATGAATATCCGGATTTGGCTGCGCGATCAACGTCTTCAATTCATTCAGATCAGCACTAAACGTGTCGAGAGCGGAGGAAAGATCCGTCGCATCCCTTCCTGCTTTCTGTTCGCGTACGAGGGCTCGTTTTCCACGCACTAACAAAGCATCAAAACGACCAAGATTTGCGCGAACATTCTGAATGGTACGTACGACATTCTGGAACTGATAAACGTCCTGAAACTTTTCAAAGACCTCATCTTGTAATGTTTGCATCGCGCCCTCTACATCACCGTTCGCCGCCTGATCTTTGGCCTGCTGTAGAGAGGACTTTATATCACTCACCGCTTGCTGAAATTGACTCATCACTGCGCTCAAATCGGTTTTTCCACGCTGTGCCATCTTCTGTGTACTCACAAACATGGCGTCCAGCCTCTTCATCTGCGCATCTGCCTGCTTAAACATTTGAGAAATCTGGGATAATTGCTGTAACGTTCCCATAGCCTCGCGTAAATCCTCTGATCTCGACTGTAAATCGGACATGGCATCTTGTACCGCTGGGTCATCCATGGATTGCGCATTAAGAATAATAAGTGCCTCTGCTTGCGCGCTATCCAAATTCGACTGGATACCACTTGGAATCGTAATACCAGCTCTCTTCATCTGTGCTATGCGCGTTGTCACGCGCTTTAACATCGATTGCATCTGTTTTAAACCAGATTTAATCTGTCGTAACTGGTGTGCCGCCTGTTCCTTTTGCTGTTCTTCCATCATCTGCTGTCCTTTCTCCATCCGTTCCCTCCCCTCAGACCCAGTGCTTGGTTGGTGGGATGACCGATCTTGCTCTGGCGCCCCTCTCAATACTTGATTATTATGCGCGGATCCTGCATCAGGACCCGATCCATTCATCATGGGATTACCCGATGACTCGGCTCTTGGGGGAACCTGCGTATCAAAAAGTGGTGTTCCTTCCGGAATAATTAAATCTACCCTCGATCCTTGTTCTGTCTGGGTCTGTCGATCCGTCGTATCCTCGCTGGCAAAAGAATAGCCGATACCAATAACAGCAATTCCTACTGCGGCAAACATCACAACAGCCCCTGGTAAGAATAATTTAGAAAAAACACAAAACTCACGAGCGTGACGTACAAAATGGTTGGCAATGTTCGAGCGGTTCATAGAAAATGTGAAAATCTATAAAATATTATAGCATAATTTTCACCTTTTATCAAGTTTCGCTAGGTTGAGGAAAAAAATGGCTACTTGACTTCTTTCCCATCCCTCGTTATCGTCGTAATAGATATGTTGATTTGCTCGCGCATGCGGACCTGGTCCAGCTTCGTCTAACCTTCGTCATCAAAGGACGGTTATTGGTTTTTACCAGAGCCGTCTTTTTGTTTCCCCGCTTTACTCACCCACAGGAGATGACCATGACCCTCGACATCATTCTCGAACAGCTCACACTCGATCTCTCGATTGGCATTGGCGCGAAAGAACGATCCAAACGCCAACCCATCGTGATCGATATTACCTGTCGCATCAGCAGCGCACCCAACACGATGCACGATCAAATTGAGCAGACGCTCAATTACCGTCATCTGTACGATCGGATCCGCGCGTTAGCCGAAGGATCGAGCTTTTGTTTGCTCGAAACACTGGCGCAAAAAATTAGCGAAATCTGTTTTGAGGATCAACGGGTGATTCAGGTATCTATTCGCGTCATAAAACCAAAAAAGTTCGCTGGTTGTGAAGCTGTTGGCGTCGTTTATACGACAGAAAGAAAAAACTCATGAACACGCAATTCCTGATTCCGTGCTCCACCCTCAACAACCTCAAACCGGAAGACCTGCATGAAGCCTTCTCCCGCCTCGGCGCCTTCCGTCTCAAGCACGCGATCGATCCACGGCTGATAAAACAACTGCGCACTTCTGCTGAACAGGTACTCCATCTCCCCCTCCTTGCGAAAGCCCCTTACTTCCGATCGGAAACCAGCGCGGGATACACACCGCCCGGTATTGAAGGGGTGAAAGGCAAAGGACCGGATTTTCATCGGCACTTCTGGGACGTCCTTTCCCCTGATCGAGCATTAAACAGGATGCCGCCACAATGCGTCGCCTTCCAAACGGCCGCATACACCGTCTACCGCGCAGCAGAAAATGCCGCCTATCAGGTCTTTGCGCTGATGGATCAGGTGCTTGGCCCTCTTGCAACGACAAAAAGACGACTCCTGCCAGCCGCGGCTGGCGGTCAACACATGCTGCGTATCTCCGAATATCTCATGGGTGAGCAGGAAACGCGTGGCGACATCCTTTTCCCCGCGCATAAAGATTTTGGCTTGCTCACCGCCTACATCGGCGGCGCAGAGCCCGGTCTTCAAATGGAGATCGACGGTGATTGGCTTGATGTCTACAACGAAGCCGGCTCCATGATCCTGGCGTGCGGTACGACGCTCAACAAAATCATCGGTTCGCCTCTCTATCGACCCGTGACTCATCGCGTGGTCGCAAAATCGAAGCAGAGACTCTCCGCCGTCCTCTTTACGGAGCCGCGACCCGAGATCCCCCTCGCGGATGGAGAAACTTCTGGTGCCTATCTTTTACGAAAAGCAAAGGAAGTGCGCCACGAATAACTCATTCTTCAAAGCCCCGACTTTTGTTGGGGCTTTTGTCTTCAACCGGCTACTTTTTATCAACGGCACCCTGTGACGCTGCCTCCCACAAACTATTATAGATAGATGACATCAATTCGTGGTGCTCTTTAGATTTAACCACGAGAACGTAACCCGACTTCTGACTCGACACATACATGACCTTGTCATCATAAAGAAAAACAGAGGTACGAAAGGCACCATGCATCGTTTTTGGCAGAATACGGATCTGCGCTTGCGGAGGAAAAAAGCGTGTCATGTTGGCAGGAGTGAGTAACGCTTCCCAAAGATGGCGCGTGGTAATCTTTCGATTCTTGCGTTCCATCACATAGCGATCCGCAAAAACTTGGTCTTTTGTTTGCCAAAAAAAATTGTCCTGTGGCGTCAACGTGTCGATGTGACGTGAACGACAGTAGAGTGTCTCCATAATCGCCTGCTTCATTGCCGCTTCCCCTTCATAAAAAGACACGGAGGGAACGCCCTCCCTAGCAACCGAAGACGGCACCATCTGTGGAATCATCATCCTCAGTTCTTCCTCTAGTGCTTGTAATTCTTGTTCACGCAATTTCAAAATCGTCACCAACTTTTCTGGTGCTTCGGCTTGAAAACGTTCAACGCCGGGCACGCCACTTTTCTGCACAAGACCTCGATCGCTCAGTTGACGCAACGCATAATAGACCGTCGGCCGCTTTGACTGTGTTGCCTTGGTCAGCTCGGCAGCGGTCAGCGCCCCGTCTTCAATCAACTTCAGATAAAGGGTTGCCTCTGATTCAGAAAGGCCAAGTTTATACAGCAAAGGTCGTGGATTAATCATATTTGTCTAATCATTATTAACACCAGTTGTTCGCCTTTGCAAGCTCACGTATAAATAGAATTGCACATTGAAACAACAACTCAACACAGGAGAACGTCATGCCTCTCAAAGACATGTTGGTGCGTTTCTGGGGAGTCCGTGGCTCGATTGCGGCACCGCTTCGCCCGGAACAGGTGGAAGACAAGATCGTCCACGCGTGTTGCTCGGTTGCACGTGATACGTCCTTTCCCAAGGATGATCCCGCGGCGGCCAAACGATGGATACAAGAGCGGCTGACGTTCATTGAGCGTTCCACGTTTGGCGGTAACACGTCATGCGTGGAGGTGCGTTGTGATGATGCGCTGATGATTCTCGACATGGGAACCGGCCTGCGTGAACTGGGGATCAGCCTGCTGCCCGTGGCACTCAAAAACAAAGGTCTGCAGGGAACCATCCTGCAAAGCCATGTGCACTGGGACCATATCCAAGGCTATCCATTCTGGAAGCAGCTCTACATGCCACGGCGATTCTTTGACAACCGGTTCACCTTCTTTGGTGGACGGGAATGGGATCGCAGCTTGGAAGATGTGCTGCGCGGACAGATGAATGCGCCCGTGTTCCCCGTGGATCATCGTGAGCTCGAAGACACGTCCATGCGCATGGAGTTCCACGCGGCTTACGATGGCAAAGAGATGCGCGTACCCGGACCGCGTGGCGAAATCCACATCACCTGCCGGAAGCTCCACCACCCGCAGGAGACGTTCGGCTATCGCATCGAGTATCGCGGGCAGGTCGTCACGTTCTGCACGGATCACGAGCCCTACGCCGGCACCGACGTCCATCGTTCCCTGGTGGATCTCGCCAAGGGCGCAGACGTCTTCATCACCGACTGCCAGTACTCGCATGACGAGTACTCGGGAGCTGGTGGCAAGGTCCAGAAGTTCGGGTGGGGTCACTCCTATCCCGAATACATCGCGGCTGTCGCCGACCGTGCCAAGCCAAAGATGGTCGTGACGACCCACCACGATCCGGAATCCTCGGATGAACGCGTGGTCGAACTTGCTCAGGCCGTCGAAAACGGTTGCGGCATCAAGACCATCCCTGCCTACGAAGGCCTCGCGATCCAGGACTAACAAGGCTGGACAAATCCAGCAGATTCTGTCTAAGCTCCCAAGGCTGAATCTCACACAACGCATGCCGGTAATAGTGCCGGCATGCGTGGGAGTACGATCTTTGATCCAGAAGTAACCACCAGCAACAAGGAGAACGCTCATGACCAAGCCAGCACAGTACGACCGGATCGCTACCGCCAGTGGCTGGGCCCAGCACGCAGCCGTCGGCATCATTCCCGGAACCGAGAAGCTGCCCGGTGGTCCTAAGACCATCATGCTGCCTCGCCGCTGCTACACGCTCGGTGCCGTCGGTGACTTCCTCACGGCCGGCAAGTCGGATCTACGTCTCGCAGATCTGGGCGGTGGCTCGGGTGAGCTCGCCGCCTTCGCCCTGCTGCACCCGAACGTGGCTTCCGTCGCCGTGACGGACGCGTCGCAGAAGCAGCTCGATACGGCCGCACAGACCTGCAGCTTCGCGGAGGACAGGGCTCGCTTCGTACGCGCGGACTTCGCGGATGACATGGACCTGCCTTCCGGTTCGGTCGACGCCGTCACCATGACCTACGTGCTGAGCGAGCTCTCGACCGCGAACATGCGACGCGCGCTCGAAACCGTAGCCCGCATCCTGGTCCCCGGCGGAGCCGCCTACATCGAAGATCTCGCCCCCGAGATCTTCGCAGCAGCCTTGGCCAATCCCGACGCGATGCGGCCTCTGGTCGTGCGGCGCGACGCGAACCTCTCCGCCGTCGTGGAGCAGAACCCGGCCGTGGCCGATCTCCCCACCAAGGTGAGCGAGACGCCGAGTCACGCAGACTACGCCTGGGTCGTCTACAAGCCCGATGGCGGAGTCGCGGTGGCACTCCCCTATACCGATCACTCGGACCAGCTCCTGCGCGAGACGGCCGCCGAGTTCGGCCTCCGGCTCGTCTCGGTCACCAAGCGCCCGATCGACCCGCGTCACTCCGAAGCCAACAAGGCTCTCGCCCCCTACACCAAGGTCGCAGCCATCGTGCGCCAGATGGTGTTCGTCCGCGAGTAGTTCCTTTCTTGAGACCGATCATTTGATCGGTCTCTTTTTATTTCCCTTGTCATCCCCGCGGAGGCGGGGATCCAGCGCGCGGCACCAGCGCCAATAAATCACAACGGATTCCTTATTGGTGCTATCGCACTGGATCCCCGTGTCTACGCACGAGGATGACAA
>CAYGGQ010000064.1:0-5957 GCA_964349535.1 uncultured Gammaproteobacteria bacterium
GCTTGGAAGAAGCGAAGCCTTCGTTCGCTTATGAGTACATCGTGGTTGATAACAATTCGGGTGATGGTACGGTTGAGATGTTGCGCGAACGTTTTCCTTGGGTGCAGGTTATCGCATCGCCGGTGAACGGTGGATTTGGAGCGGGGAATAATATCGCCTTTAAAGAAGCGAAGGGTCGATATGCCGTGTTACTGAATCACGATTTGCGAGTGAGCTCTGGTCAGCTTGATGCATGGGTTCAGTGGATGGAGTCGCGACCGGAGATTGGGATTTCAGGTCCTCGCGTCATGAATACCGATGGAACGGATCAACATTCCTGTTATCGATTCTATCGTTGGTTAACCCCGCTTTACCGTCGCACGATGTTAGGAAAGACCTCGTGGGGTCAACGCGACCTTGCATCCTTTTTAATGCACGGTATGAATCGAGAACAGGAACAAGAAGTTGATTGGATTTTGGGAGCAGCAATGTGTATCCGTCGTGAGGTTCTTGATCGAGTTGGTCATTTTGACGAGCGGTTTTTCATGTATTTCGAAGATGTTGATCTTTGTTATCGAGCTTGGAAACAGGGGATCAAGGTTGCGTATACGCCAGTGGCAAAACTTGAACATCGTCATGGACTCGCGAGTCGAACACGGTATGCATGGCAAGCGTTCACTAATCCAATGACACGTGTCCATATTTTTAGCGGGCTAAAGTTTTTTTGGAAGCATCGAGGGGCACCGGATCCGCGGATAAGAATGGGGGAATAGCCCTTTTTTTCAGTATTTGTCAACTCCCTTGCCAGTTTCTTCGCTTTCTGCTAAGCTCCGCCATATCAAATTTATGAAAACTGCCATTCACCCAACCTATTATCCGGACGCCAAGATTATTTGCGCGTGTGGCAATACCATCATGGTCGGATCTAGCGTCGCGGAGATCCATGTTGAGTTGTGCTCAAAATGTCATCCATTTTACACGGGTAAACAAAAATTGATCGATACGGCTCGTCGTATCGAGAAGTTTGACGATAAGGCCAAGGCGCAGGTTGCAAAGAGTGCCGTGACGGGTGGAAAAAAGGCAAAGACGGTGAAGCGCGCCGCGCAAAAGGCCGCGAAGAAGGCAGCAAAGGCACCAACGCACCTCGACGAAACAGAAGCTTAGCAAAAAAACCGACAACGGCGTTGGATTAGGTGTATCATAGCCTCGTCCACCCCTTGTCGGTTTTTGTATACCGTATCCTATTTCCATTATTGTAGGCGCGAACCCATGTGTTCGCGCTTCCCGAGTGGCAGACGCATGGGTCTGCCCCTACGATAGGCCATCACCATTCTATGTCATCTCTCACCGAACAGGCCAGACAGGCCATCCAGAAATTAACAGAAACCGAGGCGCAGATCGCAACCCCGGAGGTTTTAGCGGACCAAAAAAAATTGAAAGAGGTGTCGCGTGCCTACAATCGCGCAAAGATACTGGCAGAGGCGGCGGAGCATTTTCTTTCACTTGAGCAAGCGCTTGCGGAAGCACGAGAGGCGCATGGATCGGATGATGAGGAGATGCGTTTGATGGGTGCGGCAGAAGTGGCGCGATTAGAACCGGAGCTTGCAGCTGGACGCGAAGTCTTTGAATTGTTGTTGATCCCGCCAGATCCTCATGATGAAAACAACGTCATCATTGAAATTCGCGCAGGCGCCGGTGGAGACGAGGCGGCTTTGTTCGCAGGTGACCTTTTGCGCATGTTTTTACGCTTCGCAGAACGGCGCGCGTGGAAAACAGCTTTGATTTCAGATTCCAGAAATGAAGTCGGTGGCTACAAAGAAGTGATTTTTACGGTCCAAGGTTCAGGGGCCTATGGCTGGTTAAAATTTGAATCAGGCGTTCATCGTGTGCAGCGCGTCCCGACGACGGAGAAGGCTGGTCGTATTCATACTTCAACAGCCACGGTCGCGGTCATGCCAGAAATTGAAGAGACTGAGGTGAAAATTGAAACAAAAGATTTACGCATCGACACGTTTTGCGCAGGCGGCAAAGGAGGGCAGTCGGTCAACACGACCAAGTCTGCGGTGCGTATTACGCATATTCCAACCAACATCGTCGTTTCCTGTCAGGATGAACGTTCGCAACTGCAAAACCGTGAACGTGCGATGACGATTTTGCGTGCCCGTGTGTGGGAGATGGAAGAAGAAAAGAAACGATCAACGCTCGATGCAGATCGTCGTGCGCAGATTGGAACGGGGGATCGATCAGAAAAGATTCGCACGTATAACGTTCCACAAGATCGCATGACGGATCATCGTATTAAACATTCTTGGCACAACTTGCAGCAGATTTTGGATGGGGATTTGGAAATGGTGATCGTGGCGATTAAAGCTGGTAAAAAGGGGAACGAAGAAGATGAGGAATAAAAAAATCCCCCTTCGCATAAAGCTTCGGGGGATTGAGAGGTGGTGGTGATCTAGACGGTGGCCGCGTTGCTCGCTTGGCGAATGCGCCTGATCATGAGCTTGTAGGCATACGCCGCCTGTTTTTGATGATACTCACGATCATCATTTCGGTACTGGCGATGCTGGTACTCAAGTTCGGCTACGGTCAACGGTTCACCGATTCTCCGTCCGCAGATTTCCGCCAGATCGACAATGCCGAAGGCAAGAAAATGAGCACGAAGGTCGGTCAAGTAACGGACTCGATCTTTGGAAGACAACGGGATCTTTTTCAGCATGTTGAGCGCGTCTCTGTAACGGTACGCCTTCATGGCGTCTTTTAGCATCTTCCTCTGCTGTGCATGGGTGAGCTTGACATGCAACTTTTTTGCGCGTTCCTTGATGCGCGACCAGTCAAGTCCCGTCCGTATCAGATTTGCAAGATACGGCTTGTAGAGTTCACGCAGCTTATGGTCGAGCAGAGTCTTCAGGAGCTGGTCCTGCATCTGATCATCCAAGTGTTTTATACAGCCACGCGCGCCGCGCGCCCATTGTGCTCGCGTGAGCTTGGTCTCAAGCAAGGTCGCAATCGCCTCGGCCAGCTTCAGCCGCCCATACTTGAGCGCCAAGGTCAGCGTTCGCCTCAAACCAGCGTGATGGCGAGTTTGGGTGAAGACAGCGAACGCGTTACCCAGGTGATACTCGGTTGATGCGTAGCGTTTACCAAGGGCAGTCAAGTGTCCCAGACCCATGGTCACGAGTTCCGCGGGAACACGCTTGTCTTCTGCGAAAACTTTGTTGTAGTTGTGGACATTAAGTTTGAGGATCAGATGAGCTCGCAGGGTACTGTCGCTTCCCGTGAGCAAATGATGGACCTTGTACCACTGAACTGCGACATAGTCGTGCCCTCTCTGTTCGGCCCGTTCTGCAAACTGCAGAGCGATCGTGGCCCGATCGGGATGACCGTGATACGTCGCGGCGAGTGCGTCAAAAAGAACTGGTGCCATTGTCTTGATTATGGTGCTCTGATCGGCTTGGCCGACCATTTGAGCAACATTTTTATCGTTAAGCTCTTCCAACGCCAAGCATTTGGCGATCTTGGCTTCGGTCAAACCGTGGAATCGTTCCAAATGCATTTCTGCGCTTTGCACTGCCTTGTCCATGGGGGCTCCTTTTTGGGTGGATGAAATGTCAAAAGAACAGTCTTTGTGTACGTCTTTTTCGTCTTTCTGTCAAGATCTTGCCTAAAACACAGCTTTCAGGTATTCTTTTGCCACTTAGTTATTCATCTTCATTCAGCCCTACAAGATCTATCGCGCTCCTTGGCCCTCATGAAGGCCTAAGCGATGGTGGTTGAATGAGTAAAAAGGAGATTCGATCGTATGGCTCAACTTCCTACGTTGGTTGAAATGCTTCAAGCAGGCATGCATTTTGGTCATCAGACGTCTAAGTGGCATCCAAAAATGAAGAAGTTTATTTTTGGCAATCGTAATGGGATTCATATTTTGAATCTTGAAGAAACGCAAAAGGCTCTTGAGACGGCTTTGTCTTTTTGTAAGAAAACGGCGACACGCGGTGGGATCATTTTGTTTGTTGGTACAAAAAAGCAGGCAGCTCCTATCGTGGAAGCGGCGGCAAAATCGTGCAACATGCCATTCGTGACTAAGCGTTGGTTGGGTGGAACATTGACGAACTTTGCTAGCATGTCTTCGTTGACGCGCAAGTTTAAGGACATGAAGCGACGCTTGGAAAAGGGGGAGTACGCTAAATACACGAAATTCGAACAGGCGCGTTTTACAGAGCAGATCGAATCGTTAGATGAAAAAGTTGGGGGCATCCAGGAACTGATCCGCATTCCTGACGTGGTTTTTATTTTTGATGTTCGTAAAGATAAGACAGCACTTGAAGAAGCGCTTCGTCGTGGGGTGAAGGTCGTCGGTGTGTGTGATTCAAATGTGGATCCAACGGATGTGGACTATCCGATTCCCGCCAATGACGATGCGGTAAAGGCGATCGATCTCATCGCGAAGATGGCGGCAAAGGCTGTCAACGAAGGTCGGGATGAATGGGAAAAAGGCCGCGCGCGTTTGGGTGGTGCCCTGGTTTCTCCCATGAGCAAGGCGGCGACAACGTTCATGGCATAAGAGCGTCCATAAAAAATTCAAAATTCAAATTTTAAAAATATGATTGATGCAAAAGTGGTCTACGAATTGCGCAACCGTACAGGAGCCGGGATCGTGGATTGTAAGAATGCGTTAGAAGAGGCGGGCGGGGACATGGAAAAAGCGATTGAGGTCTTGAAAAAGAAGGGCGCAATCAAGGCGGCGAAGAAGTCCGCCGAACGACAGGCCTCCGAAGGGATCATCGCTTCGTATGTGCATCACAACGGCAAGTTAGCTGCGATAGTCGAGCTCGCTTGTGAAACGGATTTTGTGGCGCGCAATGAGGAGTTCAAACAGCTAGCGTCAGACCTTGCTCTTCAAGTCGCGGCAATGGATCCAACGTACGTGAGCCCAGAAACGATTCCTGTGGAAGAGGTTGAAAAAAAGAAGCAGGAATTTTTGGCGGAGCTTGCGAACGATAACAAGCCGGAAGATATCAAAGTAAAGATTGTCGAAGGCAAGTTGAACAAATGGTATAGCGATGTGTGCTTAACCAAGCAGTCGTTCATCAAGGATGATACGAAGACGATCGAACAGTTGTTAACGGAATTGATCGCCAAGATTGGTGAAAAAATTGTGCCTACGCGTTTTACGCGTATGCAGATGGCAACGCCAACGCAGACGGGATAATCATGAAAAAAAGCCCCCCTTTGCTGAAGCTTCGGGGGGTTTTGGTTTAGTTGTTGGACGAGGGAGGGCCGTCGCTCATTATGACAGGTCTCCCAGTGACAACAGCTTGTTCAGCCGCTGTTCGTCCACCATCATAGGCGGGAGCAAAGCCTGTGTGCGTCCAGTGACCAGCAAAGGCGCCAAGAGACGGACAACACCCCATGCGAACGCAGGCGATGGCCGAGCGATCGTCATCTGTGCCTGTGACGGTTTTGTCTTGACGAAAATGTTCGTTGTCGTTGTAGAGGGCTATGCCATCACTCGGCATGATGATGAAGCCGCAGACCGCGCAGCGGATTGAGGCTACGAGCGTTTCGCGCAAAAGACATTCCCCACACAAGTCGCGTTTGGTGAACACTTGTTCGTTCACTTCATACTCTTCTCCGTAGAAGTTATGTAAGAATTTGGCGGCTCCTGTATGTCCACAGGTGAATGTTGCCTGATCATCCCGAAGGGGAGTCACGGTGCATGTTTCTGTGGCTTGAAGAGGCCTTTTATGAGCGGTTCTGCTGACACGTCGCTGCGCGAGCCGGAAACCAAGAATGAGCAGAGCACATGCTGCAAGACTGATGCCGATGACGAGGGTCATGAGCCTCTCCTTTGAAAGAACGTTATGCGAAGTTTGGCATGAAATAGGCGGTTTTGTCAAGGGATTTTGGCCCTACTTGCTCTTAAGTGGTATAGCGATGTGTGCTTAACCAAGCAGTCGTTCATCAAGGATGACACG
>CAYGGQ010000065.1:0-5622 GCA_964349535.1 uncultured Gammaproteobacteria bacterium
GTTTCGGTCTGCTCCGTCATCCGGACAGCAGCCGCATCCCCGCGACAGCCGAAAACGTCGGACGAGGCATCACCATGACGGTGGACCTTGGTTCATCGGAGCTGATCGGATGGCGCGCCAAAACGACCGCCTCGACCGTTCTCGATACGACTCGTTTTGACCATGACCCCGCGGACTTTTTTGAACCGGTCTATCGCCCAAAATCTGGTGAGTTGATTCTTCATCCTGAAGCGTTCTTCGTCTTAGCGACAAAAGAAAAAATCGTGACACCTCCTGGCTTTTCCATGGAAATGGCCGCGTATGATGCGTCAAAGGGAGAATTCCGATCGCACTTTGCTGGATTCTTTGATCCTGGTTTTGGTTGGCATGAGGAGGAAAACAAACGCGGAACGATCGCGGTACTCGAAGTAGAAGCCTACAGCCATGATTTTGTACTCCGTGACGGTCAGCCGATCTGTCTGATGGTCTATGAACGAATGTTAGCGGTGCCTGAACACCTCTACGGCGAAGATCTCAAATCAAACTATGGACAGCAGCAGGGACCACGTCTTGCCAAATGGTTTAAGACTGCTTGACCTTGCTGTATGATCGACGGCGTATGCCCTCCATCATCCTCGGACTCTCAGGTCAGGCCGGTTGCGGAAAAGGGACGATCGTTGATCTTCTCAAGGCAAAATTTGATGTCGATTATTTTGTTTTTAGCAGTATCTTGAAAGACGTCTTGATACGCCTTCATCACGAACTCACGCGTGAAAACTTTATTAAATTATCCGAAGCACTCCGAAAATCGTTTGGCGAAGATGCGCTTTCGTATGCTATTGAACATGATGCGCTTGCGTCCAATAAACAGATCGTGATCATCGATGGGATTCGCCGACCAGAAGATATCGTCGCCCTCGAACCGTTACCGCAATTCAAACTCCTCGCGATCGAGGTCCCTGCCGAGATCCGTTTTGAACGTATGAAAAAACGCGGAGAGAAGGCTGGGGAAAACGACATGACATGGGAACGATTCTTAGCCGAAGACCAAGCACCGACCGAAATCACGATCCCGAGTGTTATGAAGCGGGCGTGGAAAACAATTTCAAATGCGGGGACAAGGGAAGAATTAGAAACGCAACTAAATAACGTTTTGGAAGAACTGAACCTAATGGCATAGTCGCTTGACAAGGGGTCGTGTTTTTTATCCCCTCCCGTGCCAAAGTAGTCGTGATCTATGCAGACCTATCTTGATATCGTGCGCCACGTTCTCGAGCATGGAGAGCGTAAAACCAATCGTACTGGCGTTGATGCCATCACGGTTGCCGGCACCATGTTTGAGCATGACATGGCAAAAGGATTTCCGTTGCTCACGACCAAAAAAGTGCCCTTCCGCCTGATCGCGACAGAGCTTGAGTTTTTTATTAAAGGCATTACCGACAAACAGTGGCTACAGGATCGCAACAACCATATTTGGGACGAATGGGCGCATCCACACAAGGCACCTTATGGACACGATGCAGAATCAAAACAACGCATGCGCGAGGAACGCGATCTTGGACCAGTGTATGGCTTTCAATGGCGACGGTTTGGGGCTGCTTATGTGAACCACGATTCAGACTACACGGATCAAGGGATCGACCAATTACACAAAATTGTACAAACGCTCAAAACAAATCCGAATGATCGGCGCATGATCGTCTGCGCTTGGAACCCACAGATGCTGGATCAGATGGGCCTACCACCTTGTCACTACGCCTATCAAGTCACGGTCGTAAATGGACGATTAAACTTGCTCTGGAATCAACGCTCGGTTGATACGATTCTGGGCTTACCTTTTAATATTGCGAGCTACGCTCTTCTTTTGCATCTCCTCGCGAAAGAGACGGGGTTACAGGAAGGACGTCTGATCGGTTTTCTTGCAGACACACACATCTACGTGAATCATGTTGATGGCGCCAAAGAACAACTGTCTCGCGATCCAAATCTCTATCCCCTGCCTCGCGTGATTACCGAACCCTTCACCTCTCTGTTTGATTGGAAGTCCGAAGACACCAAGCTTGATGGCTATCAAAGCCATCCAAAAATTTCTTTTGAAATTGCCGTGTAACCTATGTCCATCGCTCTTATCGCGGCTGTGTCTCAAGATGGCTGTATTGGTAAAGACCGGCAGCTCCCTTGGCATCTTCCAGAGGATCTCAAACATTTCAAAGAATTGACCATGGGTAAAACGGTGCTGATGGGTAGAAAGACGTGGGACTCCATCCCGGAACGTTTTCGACCTTTGCCGGGAAGAAAGAACGTTGTCGTGACGCGCCAACCAAATTTTACCGTGGCTGATCCCAACGTTTTTATCTATCACGATCTTCCGTCAGCTCTCAAGGCGCATCACGCGGAAGAAATTTGTGTGATCGGTGGAGCCGAAATCTACGCTCAAACGATCGATCATGCGGACACGCTCTACATCACAGAAGTCCACCAAATGATCGAAAATGGAACAGCCTTTTTTCCCGTCATCGATCGAGAGCGCTGGAAAGAAACGGCACGAGAACCTCACAACACTTTTTCTTTTGTGACCTACCAACGCATATGAAAGGCCTCTTTATCGTCATCGATGGTACCGACGGATCAGGTAAAGGGACCCAAACCAAGCGTCTCGCGACCCGCTTAGAGCAAGAAGATATTCCTTTTTATGTCGCTGACTTTCCGCGTTACGGAAACACATCCGCTTACTTTGTAGAAAAATATTTACGCGGGGAATATGGCCAAGCACACGAGATTAGCGCGAAACGCGCCTCATTGTTTTACGCGCTTGATCGACATGATGCTGCCGCCGAAATCCAACAAGCGCTAGACGCTGGTAAAATCGTCATTTCAAACCGTTACGTTTCCGCTAATAAAGGCCACCAAGCCGGAAAAATAGCTGACCTCGAAGAACGGCGACAGTTCATCGATTGGCTTAATGAGCTCGAATACACGATTCTTCGTATTCCAAGACCAGATCTCACGATCCTTCTTCATGTTCCTGCTGACATTGGCTATCAACTCGTCGCTTCAAAAGATGAACGCGGCTATCTCGACGGTAAAAAACGCGACATTCATGAAGCAGATCCGGAACACCTGCGAAACGCAGAACAAGCCTATCTGAGTCTGCCTCAAATCGATCAAGGTGAACAGTGGCAAATCTTAGAGTGCGTAGAACAAGAACAGCTCCTCCCTATCGAGGACATCCACGAACGACTCTGGCAGATTATTCAGCCCCTGATACGTCCTGCCCAACCCATCAACTGACAATACGAGTCTTTTGCTGTATTCTATTATCATCTATGTCCAAACCTCTCATCTCAACGTGGAGTCTCGTTTCTGGCAGCTGGTCTTCCTTTGCTAAGAACTGGAAGACTATTCTAAAAATCGCCGTCTGGCTGCTTCTCCCACTTGCCGTTTTTTCATTGCCGGCGTTACTGGAAGGCTACGCTACTGGCAAAGAAGGGACCGGCTCCTTGGTGCTTCTCGTATTCGGTCTCGCCTACCTCGTCAGCATACTATTTAGCATTCATGTTGTGATTCGCTTACTGGAATTTCTCCTAGCACAGGATCGTGGTCAGACACTTCAAACAATAAGCGTCTGGAAGACGACTCCATTCTTTCTTTCTTATATTTGGATCTCCATTCTGACAGGACTCGCCGTCGGAATCGGTTACGTTCTTTTGATCGTACCTGGTATCTGGATGGGAGTCGCACTATCCATGGCTCCGCTCCTGTTGTTGGAAGACGGAAAAAAAGGTTCACAGGCACTGTTCGCATCTATCGCACTCATCAAAGGTCGTTGGTGGGGCACGCTCTGGCGGCTAATCGCTTCGAGCATTATTCTCGTCATTCCCTTCCTTGTGCTCGCTGCCGTGCTGTTCGGCCTTATGACCGCTCTCATGTCTACTTCTTTCGAGGTATACTTCACCTTCATTCAAATTCTTGCACAACTCATCTTCACCCCTCTCATGATGATCGTTCAAGTCAAGCTATTCCACGCATTAAAGGACTCCCGTTAATCTCACTATGTCTACACCCCTCATCTCCCCTGGAGCCCTGATCTCCCAAAGCTGGAAAGCATTTAGGTCTACTTGGAAAGAAACGTTTAATGTCTCCGTGTGGTTTTTACTGCCACCCGCGCTTACGATCGTCGGCGCGCTCCTCGCCCGATCTATGCCAGGCGGCGGTCTTTTATTCTCCATTCTTAATCTCATCGGTGTCATCATCGCGATTCATACCTCGCTGCGTTTGATGCAATTCGTGTTACATAAGGATCTCGGTCAATCGACGACAAACATCACAAAAAATATTCTCGTTCCGTGGAAAATATTTTTCTCCTATCTTTGGATCGGTCTCTTGCTTGGCCTTGCCGTCTTAGGCGGAACGATCCTTTTTGTCCTTCCCGGAATCTGGCTTGGCATCGCTTTTTCCATGGCTTACTTTTTCCTTCTGGAAGATGGCATCCGCAGCACCCAAGCGCTTGCGCACTCCATGGCACTCGTGAAAGGCCGTTGGTGGGGAACGTTTGGTCGTCTCCTCTCCGCCGGGATCGTCTTCGGGCTTCTCGTTCTCGTCACTGCCGTCATCCTTTCATTCATCCTTGGTCTCATCGGTGGCTTTGGCAACCTATCCTTGATGATGGGTAATTCTGATCTTCCTTATGGCATGATGGTCACAGAAAATCCCCTCACCCTAGGCCTGCGTCTTGGTTTACAGGGCATTCTCCAAATTATATTCGCGCCACTCATCATCATCTGGCAAGTCAAATTGTTTCACTCCCTCAAAGATTCCCGCTAAACCCCCCACCCTTCGCTAAAGCTACGGCTGGCAAGGCAAACAAAATCCGCCACTGGCGGATTTTTTGGGCTCTTGTTACTGTAGCGCCATTCCCCTATGCCACGCTTTCTTCCCATTATCGGCCTCGAAATCCACGTACGCCTCAAAACCAAGTCCAAGATGTTTTGTGATTGTCCAAACGTAGACGATGGCGCGCCTGTCAACACCGCCATCTGTTCCGTCTGTACCGGTCAACCCGGTGCCTTGCCCGCGGTGAACGCAGAAGCGATTCGTCTTGGCGTACGGACGGGTCTTGCCCTCGGTTGTACCATTCCAGATACTTCGCATTTTGATCGCAAAAACTATTTCTATCCTGATCTTCCAAAGGGATACCAAATCTCGCAATATGATTTTCCCATTGCGGAAAAAGGGGTCGTCGAGATTGATGTTCCAAACAATACTCTTCCTCGTGACCATATCCGTATTCACATTACACGTGCGCACTTAGAAGAAGACGCTGCCAAAAACCTGCACGACACAAAATCAAACGCGACGCTGATTGATTTCAATCGTGCAAGTACCCCACTCACCGAAATTGTCACGGAACCCGATTTTCGCACCCCTGCTGAAGCAAAAGCGTTTCTCCAGGAACTGCAAACGATCCTCCGCACCATCGGTTCATCCGATGCGGATATGGAAAAAGGTCATATGCGTTGCGATGCCAACGTCTCGCTTCTGCCTGTCGACGAAGAGAATCGACCGCTTCAAAAAGAATATAATCCGAGAGTCGAAATCAAGAACCTGAACTCTTTCAAGTCCGTGGAACGTGCCATCGCGTAT
>CAYGGQ010000066.1:0-5475 GCA_964349535.1 uncultured Gammaproteobacteria bacterium
GGATTCGGAGCTCGGACTTTCCTCCCCTGACCGAAGTCAAAGGCGGTCATCTGTCTTGCCCGATGGGATGCAGACTAGAGGAAAAAGGAGGTTTTGTCAATTGAGGCTTCCTAGGAAATAGCGTACAATACAACTATCTCTTATGCCCCATGTTGAAGTATTAACGATTGGTGCTGCTGTGCAGGATTGTTTTTTAAGAAGCAACCAGTTTGAAGAAAAGATGAACCGCTTTGCTCCAGATGGATTGGATGCTTGTGTTCCTCTTGGTTCAAAGATTCAACTTGAGGATTTAGAAACATTAGTCGGCGGGGGCGCGACAAATGCCGCGGTGACTTTTAGTCGGTTTGGGCTCAAGACCGCGTGCATCGCACGTATCGGTAAAGATGCGACAGGTGATGACATCATCGCTGAATTAAAAAAGAATAAAGTTGATGTTTCTGGTCTTCAGGTGGATGCCGACTCAAAAACCGGCCGATCCATCATTTTGATCTCCGGTTCTGGCCATCGAGCTATCTTTACGTACCGAGGCGCCGCAGCTCACGTCGCCACGCGACGGGTAACGTGGACGGATTTTGCACCATCGTGGATCTACCTCACCTCTCTTGGGGGTGACCTTGATAAAGTGCATGGCGTCTTTGCAGCCGCCTCTCGCCTGTCTGCCCGCGTTGCCTGGAATCCAGGGGGTCTTGAACTTGAACATGGCAAACGTAAATTAGCGCCCTTCTTAAAACAAACAGACGTGCTGATTTTAAACCGAGAAGAGGCGGCTTTGCTTGCACAAAAACCGCCACGCGATCTCCGCGGGATTTTCAAAACCCTCTCTCCAACTACAGGCATAGCCCTCACGGTGACCGATGGCCAACAAGGCGCCTACCTCCATGCCGATCGCGTGACCTTATTCGCACCAGCGCTCAAAGCAAAGCGGGTAAACACGACCGGTGCTGGCGATGCCTTCGGCAGTGCCTTTGTCGCGTCTCTTGCTCGTAAACGGAGTCTTCCACAATCACTCCAAGCCGCGATGTTGAACGCCACCGGGGTCGTCACGCACATGGGTGCTCATGCTGGCATTCTTTCTCATCTCCCCGCGCCAAAAGATCTTCGCACCGTGACGGTTCGTGTCATGCCGCGTTTATGATGACCCCATGGCAGCACGCCAAACACCTCCTCGCTGAAAACCAGATCCTCGTCGTTCTTCTCGCCCTCATTCTCGGTCTTGCCTTACCGGATATTTTGCGTCCGCTCAATGCCTTTTCAACGCAACTTCTCATCATCGTGTTTTTCACCTCCAGTCTACGACTCTCTCTCCACGAACTTCTCGACTACGCGAAAGACTGGAAGATGTTACTGCTCGCAAATATCTTCATGTTAATCGTTCTCCCCTTTTCTTTGTTCCTTCCATTCACCTACTTCTCCACTTCCTGGGCGCTCGCGCTCCTTATTTTAGGAGCCATGCCGACGGGCATGACCATCGCCCTTGTCGCAGATTTTTTTGGGGGCAAAACATCGCTAGCCTTGCTCGTGACTTCTACGACTTCCCTGCTCGCCCCCTTCACCATCCCACTTGTTTTCAAAATCGCCGTTGGTCAGAACGTCCCCATTCCCGTTTTGCAGATGTTCTGGTCATTGTTTCTCACGATCGTGATTCCTTTCGTCTTTGCCATGCTAGTCAAACGCGCCGTTCCTCGTTTTGTTGCTAAACACGATAATCACTTACGCCAACTTTCTGTTCTTGCCTTTGGCGTCCTCATCGCCGGAATTGTCGCAGACACGTCTGGCGATACCCTCATCGCCCTGTCGATGCGAGACGTGATCGTGATCAGCCTCTTCGTTATTTGGATGGGCGCGCTCACCTGGGCCTCTTATTCGATGATACCCTGGCGCCAACCGTCAGAACGGATCACAATCGCCCTGTGCATGGTATATCTTAACAATACGCTTGCCCTCTTTATCGGCGATCGCTTTTTCCATGATCAGGGTGTCGTTCCAAAACTGATATTCTTGCTCGTGATCGTCAATGTCCTTTTACCGCCACTCAAATGGGTGGCCGCGCATATCATCCACGCGGAAAAACCTGCGCGACTCGTTAAAAACAATAACCTCTTCACCTAACCCTATGCCAAAACCTCGCGTGTTCGTAACTCGACTGATACCAGATGCGGGTCTGAAAGCGCTCAAAACCGCCGGCTACACGCTCGACATCTACCAAGAAGACAAGATCATTCCTCGCAAAGAACTGTTGAAGCGCGTTGCTGGTTGTGATGCTCTTTTGTGTTTGCTCACAGATACGATCGACAAGGCATTGCTGAAAGCGGCGGGTCCCAATCTTAAAATTATTGCTAACTACGCGGTAGGTTTTAATAATATCGATCTTGCTGCTGCGAAGGCCGCCAAAATTCCTGTCACCAACACACCCGCCCCAGAGGTAAGTGAAACGGTCGCGGAACACACGATCGCTCTCCTATTTGCTCTTGCGCATCGTATCGTGGAATCAGATCATTTTACCCGCAAAGGGAACTATCTTGGCTGGAATCCAAACTTGCTACTCGGTACAGATGTTATTGGTAAAACCGTTGGCATCGTTGGTACCGGACGTATTGGTGTAAACGTCATCCGTCGATTGGTCGATGGTTTTGGTGTCAAAATACTCTACGCTGACCTACAACAAAATCCAGAACTTAAAAAAATGCATGATGTGTCGTTTGTACCTCTTGAAAGGCTTCTGCGACAATCAGATTTTGTTTCTCTTCACGTTCCTTTACTCCCAGCGACACACCACCTGATCAGCACGCAACAATTTCGTCTCATGAAAAAAACAGCGTATCTCATCAATACCTCTCGCGGACCGATCGTTGACTCTCACGCGCTCGTCCAAGCCCTCAAATCAAAACAGATCGCTGGTGTTGGACTCGATGTTTTTGAAGGTGAACCGAAATTCGCCTTAACGAAGAAAGACTCGACCTATCTGCAAAACGCTTGGAATGCGATTTTGACCCCACACACCGCAAGCGCGACGATTGAGGCACGACAAGCGATGAGTAAACTCGCGGCGGACAATATTATTGCGGTGCTTTCGGGAAAGCCCCCCCTGACACCGGCGAAATAAAAGAATCCCCTGTACCGATTCAGTACAGGGGATTTCATTAGAGACTTGGCAATCGCTCGTCTGATTCCAGACGAGCGATTGATCGCGTGAGATTGGCACGCGCTGCATTCTCCCAGAGGTTACGACCTGGGATGGTGCAGAAGATCGAAGAACGTTCGAGGAACTGACGCAGGATTCGCGCGCGGTGCGTTCGGAAAAGAGCCTCCGGCACCGATTGCCATTCCTTGCGGATCAAACCTTCGTAGCGATCGAAGGCGGGTTCAGATGCGCCCAGAATCGAAAGGTCCGCGTCAACCACCAAACCTTCATCCAACGCCTGCGGCATATGGTCGTGTTGCGTACACTCGATATACTGCTTCACCTGACGAAAAAAGTCTTTAGAAAGTCGGGCTTCAAACCCCGCCGCGGCACCCACAAGAGCTGAGGCGGCCACACTCCCTCCCTGCTCCCAGTTCTCCACCGAGTCATGGTACCAAAGCGCCCACTCCATGGCCGCTATCGGGAGGCGATCACGCTCCTCGTCAGCAAGATCTGAGGAGGAACAGAGCTGCCCCAGGCTAAGCAACACATAACGGATATGCTCCATCACATGGTACTCGCGACGCGCTTCTCCGTAATGAAGCAGCAGGTTCTCGAACAGCTGCGTCGAAGAACCTTGTGCCTCTGCCTTCTTCCAGGTCTCTTCAAAGCGAGAACGCATGTTCAAAGCCCCGTGCCTGATACAGCGATACACGGACTCGGGCAGTAGACGCTGAACTTCAGCGTCCATGGAAGCAAGGGGCAACATCTGTCGCACCAGGGAGCTGCTATAACCGCGTAACTCTGCCGCAGACGGCATGAATACGATTGGAACCGAATTGCAACGAGCGAAGTGATCCGTGAAAACAAATCCCTCCTCCAGATCCGTAGACCCGCGCACACCCCGCACGACAAACGTCGCACCGATCTTTTGCACCGCGTCCACGAGCGCGCCTGTGTACAGCATCACTTCGCCGTCAATCTTGTTATCCGACAGGATCCGTCCAATCAAGCTAGCTCGCGTCAACGGCTGAAGTACACAAGTTCCTTTGGTCGCGTTCCGACCAACAGCAACGATGACTCGCCCGATTCTAGAAAGCTCCACCCACATGGCTTCGTGGCCCTTCGTGGGCAGATCGTACGTTCCCGGGATCAAAATGCGCGTTTCCATGATCAACCTTTCTAGGCGGATTCAGCCACCACCTGTATGTCTAGGTACAACCTCCTAATGCTGACTATGGCTAAAAATGAGGGTTTTGTCAAGATCCATTGACGAAATCCTTATTTTGCTGTTAGCTCTTTAAGCTCATTCAAACAAGGAGAGCAAATGACCCGTAGCCCGTCCCAGCAGTCTCTGATCCGATTCGCCCTCACGTTCAGCCTCCTGTTCTTCGTCGGCTGCAGCATCAACCTGAGCCCCGATGGAGGAGTCCCTTCCATCTACAACTGCGTGGACGACACGCAGTGCGCGCAAGGGAAACCGCGCTGCAAGGCCCTGCCCGTGGACCTGTCGTCGATCAACGACGGCGGCAGCCTCTTCTCCGGCGCCTGCGTCGAGTGCATCGCAAATGCAGACTGCCCCGCGCACAGCCTGTGCGGCAACGACAGCGCCTGCCACGCCACCGAATGGTGCGGGAACAACATCTGCGCGGCACAAAGCGGCGAAGCCTGCGGCTCGTGTCCGGAAGACTGCGGCGCTTGCCCCGTATGCGGGGACAAAAAGTGCTCGCCCGAAGTCGGCGAGACCTGCAAGAACTGTACCCAAGACTGCGGTCCGTGCCCCTACTGCGGCGATGGGAAGTGCGACAAGATGACGGAAGACGGTTGGTGTCTCGTCGACTGCCTGCCGCAGACAATGAACAACAACTGCCTCGATGGCATGACGAGCCAATGCTCGATGAACTGTCGAGATGCTGAATGTCTCATCTGTTCAAACAGCGTCGTTCAGTGGTCACGATCCTTCTATGTGGCTGCCATGAAATGCAGCTACAACGAGTGTCAGACACCGTGTGACGATCCGAATACCCCGTCACTGGCATGCTATATGTGCCGCGTCTCTGCCGCGAATACCGTCTGCGGCGATAAAACCATCGCCTGCGCAAAAGGTATGAAATAGCTGCGCAGCCTGTGCTCTTCCACCCCCCGTCCAAACGGGGGGTTCTTTTTTCTCGATCACTCGATCACAAGCCTTGCGAAAATACTTATTGTCCGTTATATTTCGCACACTTCTTGAGGGCCCTTAGCTTAGTTGGTAGAGCGCCGCCTTTGCAAGGCGGAGGTCATCGGTTCGAATCCGATAGGGTCCACCACGTAAAAATCCCGCGAAAGCAGGGATTTTTACGTGCCCCGTGATG
>CAYGGQ010000067.1:0-5408 GCA_964349535.1 uncultured Gammaproteobacteria bacterium
AATTTCAAAATGGCTTTCACATCCTTCTCTGTTGTCGACAATCCAAGAATCGCGCGGATGTCCTCCTGCGCTTTCAAAATCGTCTTCGGCGTAATCCCGTGCACTTTATTATATTCCAATTGCTTGGTGCGACGTCGATCTGTTTCCCCGATCGCGCGTTTCATCGAACCTGTCATCTGATCGGCATACAACACGACCTGACCAGAAATATTGCGCGCGGCACGACCAATCGTCTGAATCAAAGACGTTTCCGATCGCAAAAACCCTTCTTTGTCTGCATCTAAAATAGCCACGAGCGACACTTCGGGCAAATCCAACCCTTCACGCAGCAGGTTCACGCCAATGATAATGTCATACGTCCCTTTACGAAACTCCGACAAAATCTCAAGACGCTCAATCGTCTGAATATCGCTATGAAGATAGCGCACCTTAAACTTTCGTTCTTTCATGTATGTCGTGAGATCCTCCGCCATCTTTTTTGTCAGCGTTGTGACGAGCACTCGTTCTTTGCGCTCAAAAACTGCTGGCAGACGTTCGATCAAATCTTCAATCTGACCTCCATACCCCTTCTTCGCGGTAATCGGCATCACGATGACCTCTGGATCAACAAGACCCGTCGGACGAATAATCTGTTCGACGATCTGCTTTGAATGTTTAAATTCGAACGGTCCTGGCGTTGCGGATACAAAAACAACCTGCTTCATTTTCGCATCTAACTCATCAAACCGCATCGGTCGATTGTCTGCGGCTGATGGTAAGCGAAAGCCATATTCAATCAACGTCTGCTTACGCGAACGATCCCCCTCATACATGCCGCCTAACTGTGGAACCGTGACGTGTGACTCATCGATGACCAGCAAAAAGTCTTTGGGAAAATAGGAAAACAGCGTGTCAGGCGCAGCTCCTGCCGGTCGACCGGAAAGATGACGCGAATAATTTTCAATGCCGTGGCAATACCCAAGATTCTCGATCATTTCTAGATCAAACTTTGTGCGACGATCAAGCCGCTCGGCTTCTAGCAACTTGCCGTTCTTTTCAAACCAATCCACGCGTTCCTTTGCCTCTTCACGGATGGCACGAATGGCGCGCTCGCGTTCTGGTCCAAGCGTAATAAAATGTTTTGCTGGAAATACCCATAGATCTTCCTGCTCACGTTTGACCTTGCGCGTGACCTGATCCAACTGATCGATATGACTCACAACGCCACGCGGCGCTTCGATGCGATAGATCACCTCTTCATTCATGGGCATGATCTCTAAAAGCTCTCCACGTGCACGAAACATGCCGCGTTTCAAATCCGCATTCGTTCGCACAAACTGCATGTCGACCAAACGCGCGATTGTCTGCACACGTGTCATGTCATCCCCCCGCTTTAGATGGAGCACCGTATTCTCATAAGCCTCTGGCGCTCCCAGACCATAAATACAGGATACGGACGCGACGATGAGCACGTCTTTGCGCGTCAACAACGCCTGCGTCGCCGCGTGACGAAGACGGTCGATCTCCTCGTTAATCATCGCCTCCTTTTCAATATAGGTGTCACTCCGTGGAATATACGCCTCTGGTTGATAGTAATCGTAATACGAAACAAAATATTCCACGGCATTTTCTGGAAAAAAAGTTCGGAACTCATTACACAACTGCGCAGCCAATGTTTTGTTGTGAGCGATCACGAGCGTCGGCTTCTGCACATTCGCAATCACATTCGCCATCGTAAACGTCTTTCCTGTTCCCGTAGCCCCTAACAATGTTTGAAATCGATCCCCACGCTCAAGACCAGCCGTCAACTGACGGATGGCTTCTGGCTGGTCGCCAGAGGGCTGGTAGTTGGATTTGAGGATGAATTGATCGGGCATAAACCTTCCCATTATTGCCGAAATCACCCACTCTGCCTAGCCTCACAACCTTGACATTTCTCTCCTTTTTTGTTATCCTTCCTCGTTGTTCCTTCCCATCAAAGGAGACAGGGTATGTCCATCACGGTCGAATTTCGTCGTCACTCCATTCGGGATGCGGTTGACCTTGGAAGCGTGAGCGAGCTGGGTATGAGACTGGCTCGCTCTATTGGAGAAAAACGACTGCGTGGTAAAAAATTCACGCATTTCTTTACAAGCCCGATTTGGCTCACGCAACAAACCCTGGTCGCTTTCGCAGAAGGTGCTGGCGATTTTCGTCTCATCGCGACGCCTCCGCCTGCGCCTATCTACGCACAGCAAAACAAAAAGCTCAGATCACTTCTCGTGGCGTGTCGGATGGCGGAACTGAAGGGAAAAGAGCTTCTTCCCGCCGCATTCGCATACGATCGTGGTACCGTCGTTTCAACCGCCCTCCTCATGGCACAAATGTTTTCTGACTGGATGATGTCACTCCCGGATGGCTCGCACGTCCTCATCGTGGGTCACAGTCCGGAAATGGAATTTATCCCGTTCGGCCTCATTGATGTGGTCATACCGTCCCTCAAGTCCTGTGAGAGTTTTCGTCTCCAGTGGAGAGACGGTAAGCTTCCGCGCCTGGACATCCTCGGTACGCAGAATCTTCTCTAACCCTCTTCAAACACTCTTCTCTCGCGAGGGGGTGTTTTTCTATTCAAGGCTTGATATATTCCCCTTTTTCGGCTATCCTCCTCCTCATGCTCGACTGGAAAACTATTGCCAAGCCTATCGTCGCGTTGGCCCCCATGGCAGACATGAGTGATCTGCCGTTTTGTCTTGTCTGCAAAGAACATGGCGCGCCGTTGATGTTCCGCGAAATGGTGTCGTCTGAAGCGATCGTGCGTTTAAATCCAAAGACCTTAAAGATGGCTGAATTCGACGAACGTGAACGGCCTTTGGTTCAGCAGGTCTTTGGCAGCAATCCTGACATCATGGCCGAAGCAGCCCGTATTATCGAAGAACGTTTTCATCCAGATGCGATCGACATCAACATGGGTTGCCCGGTTTATAATCTTGTTTCCAATTTCAATGGTGCTTTTCTTATCAAAGAACCCGCCCGTGCGACCGCCATCATCAAAGCCATGAAAGCCGCGGTCAGCGTTCCCATCAGCGTCAAAACACGTCTTGGTTGGAGCAAAGACACGGACTGTCTCGAGTTCGTCAAAGTCGTAGCCGATGCCGGAGCTGATCTTATTTCCATGCATGGCCGCACCAAGGAACAAGGCTACAGCGGCAAAGCAAACTGGGAACGTATCGGTGAGGCACGTCGCCAAGTCCCCCATCTTCCATTTTTAGTGAACGGCGACATTACGACTCCCGCACTTGCGAAAGAAGCCATGCGACTGTCCGGTGCAGACGGCGTCCTGCTTGGTCGTGGTGCTCTCGGCAACCCTTGGGTCTTCAAAGACATTCTAGACTGTTTAAACCCCGTAGAGGGAGACCCATGCGTCTCCCTCGGGCGGACACGTGGGTCCGCCCCTACGATGATCGATCGCGTTACTGTTGTCCGACGCCATGCACATCTCCAGGTCGATCATTATGGCGAACGTGGCTTAATCAAACTCCGTAAACATCTACCGTGGTATTTTAAGGGCGTAAACGGCTGGAAAGAATTACGCTCTGATCTCGTCCGCATTTCCACTCTTTCTGAATTAAATACTGTTTTAGAAAAAATTCCAGAACAATCGCCCGCAGGAGAATTCGCCCTCGCAACATAAAATCCTCTATAATAGAAGCAGTGTTATGTCCCTCCTGTCTTTTCGTTGGAAAATCATCGTCAGCTGCCTGTTTGTTACGCTCGTTCCTCTTGCAATCAAGGCCGCCGACGTGTTCCCGCCTTTAAACGTCCTTCAGGCCATTGTTTGGGTGCAGTGTGATACACGTCAGGGATCCGGAACCGTCATTAACGGCAATGAGGGGTTTGTGTTAACCAGTGCCCATATTGTCATGGACGTCAACACAAAACGCGCTGCCACTTCCTGTATCGTGGGTTTTTTAAAGGATCCCGCAAAACCGCCAACCATTTTCTATCACGCCTCGATCGAGCGCTATACGTTTCAGGAGGCGCGTGGTCAGGATTTTGCGATCTTACAGATTCAAAACCCTCTCAACACGGCAACGATCGCAAAACCATTTCCCTCACTCAAAACCGCAGAATTTCCAACCGCGGGAGACATGGCTGGCGTATACGGTTTTTCCGCAGAAGATGATTCTTTGGTTTCGCGTACGACGATCATCGACAGCTTTTTTGATGGATTTATTAAAATTTCCTCAAAAATTTCTCCTGGAGATTCCGGAGGGGCTGCTTTAGATGCGAACTTTAACCTCATTGGCATCCCCACACGCATCGTCACCTTCACATTTGACAACGGCCAGCCAAAAAGCGTTTCATTTGAGTTGGTCGATATTCGCGCGATTATGAACTGGTTAGACACGTATGGTCTCAACTTCCACGACCGTTACTTTACCCATGCAGACTTCACGCGCTACCACCAAAACGCCGTCTTTATTAATCAATCAAATCTAGGCTGTTCCGAAGTCGTACGCACGCGCGTGACCCCCACGGTTTTCTGTCTTCTCCCTGGTGGGGAACGTCTCGCCTTTCCAAATTCAGCCACCTTCCTCTCTTGGTTTCCAGATTTTGTCTCTGTGGATCTCGTTATCCCAGAAAGCTTGTCAGATTACGCCTTACGACGAAACGTGACCCATAAACCGGGCACGCTCATCAAGTCCGCAACATCTCCAAGCGTCTACGTTGTGGTTGATGGGTATGGCGCTCTACGCTGGATCCCAACAGAAGACAAAGCCCGCACACTCTGGGGCCCCAACTGGGCAAATCTTGTCCACGACATTCCAGATGAATTTTGGATCAACTACACGATAGGACAACCCCTCGATATATAGAAGGCGGCAGACCCTCTGTCGTCCTGAGCGTAACGAAGTGGAGCCGAAGGATCTTGAACCCTCCGGCATGATCGCTCAAGATCCTTCGACTTCGCCCAGGACGACAGTGACCGACGCAGCAGAGCTGCGGGTACTAGACTCTTGTATAAAAATGACAAAATAAAAATCCCGGCAGAACAAGTGACTGTTCTATACCGGGATCGTTTGGACAGGACGTCCAAAGTGTTTTCGGAGTGTGGCTGGCCTCGGGCTTGCTATCTGTTTGTTCCGAGGCCAGCCCCATTCCAGGAAGAGCGCCTAATTACTACCAGGCTCATCTCCCTTTTGTCGTGCCCACCAGCTTTAGTGTTGCTAAAGTGGCAGGTCTCACGACGAAGGCGGCGGCGCCGATCGACTACTAGTTGTACAAGATCCAGGTGTTGCAGGTCTTCGGACCGTCCCGCTGCTGACTGGTCATGGGGTCTCCTTTTGTTTTTTTCCTGCTTTTTTTTCTTCTCTGCTTTCCTGTTTTACTACTTAGCATGCATATTTAATCACAAAACCCCTCTTTTGTCAAGAGGGGGTTTGGTTATT
>CAYGGQ010000068.1:0-5350 GCA_964349535.1 uncultured Gammaproteobacteria bacterium
TATCCATCTGGTGATGGGTTGCATGTTGGCCATACGCGCTCCTATACCGCGCTTGATGTCTTTACGCGTAAGCAGCGCATGGAAGGAAAAAACGTGATGTATCCGATGGGTTGGGATGCGTTTGGGTTGCCGGCGGAGAATTTTGCGATAAAGACGAAGACGTCGCCAGCCACCATCACGCAAAAAAATATCGCGAACTATAAGCGTCAACTCAAGTCCATCGGGCTTGGGTTTGATTGGTCGCGTGAGGTGGATACGACAGATCCTAAATACTACAAATGGACGCAGTGGCAGTTTCAGCAGTTTTTTAAGGCGGGTTTAGCGTTCAAGCAAAAATCGACGATTAACTGGTGTCCAAAAGATAAAATTGGTTTGGCGAATGAGGAAGCGCAGGGCGGGGTGTGTGAGCGATGTGGAACGGCGGTCGAAAAACGTGAAAAGGAGCAATGGATGATTGGAATTACAAAATATGCGGAACGATTGTTGCAGGATTTAGACGGCGTTGATTACCTCGACAAGATAAAAGCGCAGCAGGTCAACTGGATTGGGAAAAGCGAAGGCGCAAAGATTACATTTAATCTGATTGTTCCCGGTCAGGCAGAGGGTCACAAGGTTGCGGTTTTCACGACACGACCCGATACGTTGTTTGGAGCTACTTTTTTAGTCGTGTCTCCGGAAATGGCACAAAAATGGCTTCAAGTCGGTTGGCAGGCGAGCAAAGAAGTTCAAGCGTATGTTCGCGCATCTTTATTGAAGAAGGAACAGGAGCGAGCGGCCGAAGGAAAAGAAAAGACGGGGGTATTTGCCAATGTCATGGCGATCAATCCAGCCAATGGGGAGGAGATTCCCGTGTGGGTGGCGGATTATGTGTTGGGAAATTATGGCACGGGAGCGATTATGGCGGTGCCGGGGCATGATGAGAGGGATTTTGAGTTTGCGAAGAAGTATGATCTCAAGATTAAAGTGGTTGTTGATGGTGGGGCTGCAACGGGTCCTGTCGCTGCGGCACCTCGTTCAGACGTTGTCGGACAACATCTGAACGAGGGCTCCGCCTTCGCGCCACCCGTTGCTTACACACACGATGGTGTTGCTGTTAATTCTGGCTTTTTAGATGGTCTATCAACCTCCGATGCAAAGAGCTTGATGATCAAATGGCTGGAAAAAGAAAAGATTGGTCAGCGTTCGGTGACCTACAAACTTCGTGACTGGGTATTTTCTCGTCAGCGTTATTGGGGGGAGCCGATTCCGCTGGTGCATTGTGATGCGTGTGCGAAGAAAAAACAGAAAGTGTTGTTGATTCATGGGTTTGCGGCTGCGGGGGAGGTCTATTGGTTCCCGTGGATGAAGAAAGAGTTGGAAAAACAGGGATTTGAAGTCTTCGCTCCGACGCTGCCAACGGCAAAAGCACCGAATTTGGAACGTTGGCTGGAGGCGTTGCGTCCTTACATTGAGCAGATGGGAGAAGAGGATATTGTGATTGGGCACAGTCTTGGCGGAAAAACGATCTTGCCTTTATTGGCGCAAGCAAAGCAGAAGATCAAGCATGCATTCTTAATAGCTCCAGCCGTAAATAAGATGTCGGAAGCTGACTGGAAGGTGCGTGTGTTGGTGACAGGAATAAAAGAGCTACGGCGTTTTTTAGAAACACCCAATGATTGGGAGGAAGCGCGGAAGTGGGTGCAGGGAGGGACGGTCATTTTTTCTAACGATGACGACAGAGTACACCCTGAAACGCATGAAACGATTCCGGCTGGTTGGTTGGTGCAGGAGTGGGAAGGACAAGGCCATTTTAAGATGACAGAAGCACCAAAAATTTTGGAATTGGTTTTGGAACAGCGCAACACGGGTTGGATCCCCGTGCCGGAAGATCATCTGCCCATCACGTTACCCGAAGTCGACGCTTACGAACCATCAGATTCTGGTGAGTCGCCTTTGGCAAAGATGCGTTCGTGGGTTGAAACACCGTGTCCGCGCTGTGGTGGTCCAGCTGAACGTGAAACAGACACCATGCCAAATTGGGCTGGTTCGAGTTGGTATTTCTTGCGTTATTGCGATCCGAATAATGACAAGCAGTTTGCATCACCAGAGAAGTTGAAATACTGGATGCCGGTTGATCTGTACAACGGCGGGATGGAGCACACGACGCTTCATTTGTTGTACTCCCGTTTTTGGTACAAGTTTTTGTGGGACATGGGGCACATTCCTGTTGAATGTGGTTCAGAACCCTACGCACGGCGTCGATCTCATGGTCTTGTGTTGGCAGAGGGGGGCGCAAAGATGTCGAAGTCTGTTGGCAACGTCGTGAATCCTGATGATGTCGTCAGCAAGTACGGCGCGGACGCGTTTCGCGTCTATCAAATGTTCATGGGGCCGTTCGATCAGGCGGTGCCTTGGGATACAAATGGGATTGAAGGGGTGAAACGGTTTTTGGATAAGGTGTGGCATTTGTTCGATGCATCGACGGGCGTGATGAATCACGCCGCCACAGGGGATCTGGATGTGCTCTATCATCAAACGATTAAAAAAATCACAGATGGAATCGAGCAGCTACAATTCAACACCTGCGTATCGCAATTGATGATATTAGTGAATGCCTTTCAGGATGCAGGAGGTGTGCCGAAAGAGATGAGCGAGGGTTTTTTCAAGATTTTGGCTCCGTTTGCTCCCCATCTTGCTGAAGAATTGTGGCAACAGGTGGGAAATGAGAAGACGATTCATCTTTCATCGTGGCCGACATTCGATTCGTCAAAACTTCAAGCTGCGACGTTTGAGCTTGTGGTTCAAGTGAATGGCAAGGTGCGTGATCGTGTCGTGGTCGCGTCAGACATCGGGGAGCAAGAGGCGATTGCCGCCGCGTTAGCATCGGAAAAAGTAAAAACATGGTTAGAAGGAGAAACACCGACTAAGATGTTGTACATCCCCGGTAAACTTGTGAATTTAGTTGTATCATAAAAGAGTAGCCAAAGTGTTGGAGAGTGTGATAAAATCCATGCATTAACGCATGGATTTTTCTATGTCCTCTTTCTTAAAACGATTTGTTGCCGCAGGTGCTTTGTTGATGTTGGTGGGTCAGGGATGTACGAAGGGTCTGGATGCGGACACGCTAAGCGCGTCTAAGCCAGCGACGCTGAATATCTGGGGCGTGATTGACGATGCAAATGTGTATAGCACGGTGCTTGCGGAATATCGCGAACAGCATCCAAATGTACAGCTTAACTATCGTCGTTTTCGTTTAGAAGAATATGAAGATGAGTTGATCAATGCACTTGCCGAAGATCGTGGTCCTGATATCTTTTTGATCCACAACGATTGGACGGGGAAATACCTCACAAAGATTTTACCCATGCCCGCGGCAACAAAAGTCGCCTACTCGGTGGTTCAAGGAACGTTGAGAAAAGAAATGACCTGGGTTTTGCAGACAGAGCCATCGATTACAAACAAGGTGTTTCGCGAACGGTTTGCGGACGTGGTGTTGCGTGACGCGATGCGCACGATGAATGTCTCAACGGATCCGAATGTGGCCGACATTCAGCAAAAAATAGTGGGGATTCCTGTGAGCGTCGATACGATGGCTTTGTTTTACAATAAAGATCTTTTGAACGCGGCGGGTATTCCGACGCCACCAGAAACATGGTCACAGTTTCAAGAGCAGGCGAAGAAGCTGACCAAGCTTGGCGCGGGGGGATCGATCCTTCAATCGGCGGCAGGCATTGGAACCGCGTATAACGTGGAACGCGCAGTCGATTTGGTGACAGCTCTCATGGTGCAGAACGGTGCGGATATGGCGGATGCGGGTGGTCGCCCTGCGTTTGATGTTATCCCTGCGGCATTATCAGGTCAGCGCAGCGTGCCGCCTTCTTATCAGGCGCTCCAGTTTTATACGGATTTCGCGAACCCTTCCAAAGAAACGTATACATGGAGCGGCAGTCAGCCGAATTCACTCGAAGCATTTATTGCGGGGAAAGCAGCCTTTTTCTTTGGCTATTCTTATCATTTGGATGAAGTGCGGGCCCGCGCTCCTCGTTTGAATTTGGGGATTAGTAAAATGCCGCAGATTGATGGTAACCCGGTCAAGAACGTCGCGAACTACTGGTTTTGGACGGTTTCGAAGAAGACGAAAAACGCCAATCTGGCCTGGAATTTCTTGAATTATTTAGCAAAGCCAGAAAACGCGAAAAAAGTTTTGGATATTGCAAAGCGGCCAGCAGCGATCAAGTCTTTGTTGCCTGGGCAGTTGGATAATGAGGATGTCGGGGTATTCGCGGCGCAGGTGTTAACGGCTGTTTCTTGGTACACGGGGCGCGACCCACAGGCTGCAGATCGTGCGATACTACAAATGATTAATACGGTTGTTGCCGCGGCAGCTCCGCTTCCTGAAGCCATCCGATTTGCTGTGACGCAAATAGGGCAGACGTATTGAAGAGGTGGGTCGTGCTATACTTGTCACTGTCTATGCGACTTTCATGGCGTGCGGCGATGGTTACCTTGGGAGCGGGTTTGAGCGTTTTTGGTTTTGTTCTGTCTGGTTTGCCTGTTTTGGCGGCGGGGGATGGCTGTTCCCAGGGCGCGGACCCGAAGGAATTAAAACTGATGACAGATAATCATGTTGAAGCCAGCGATCTTTTTTGTCAGAAAACCAGCGAAGCGCCAAACGGTCTGACTTGTATCAAGAGTTCGGCATGCGGCGCGGGTGCCTTGTGCTGTATCACTGGATCAGGCGCGCCAACGGGAGCAAAAGCATCACAAGGAACGTCGGGTGCGGCGATTCAGGGTTCCATCTGGATTCCGGCTGATATTCAGGCGTGTATGCAGCGTGGAGATTGTGGGCTTGAACAGATCGTCAAAACGGGAGCGGCCTTTGCAAACTTCTTGTTCGGCTTGTCAGGTGCTGTTGCACTGCTGATTTTGGTCTATGGCGGTTTTCAATATTTGATTTCCGCGGGGGACACGGCGAAGGTGCAAAAGGCACAACACATGATTACGGATGCGGCGATTGGTCTCGTCTTTATTTTTACCGCAAACGCCCTCATTCGTTTTGTTTACACATCGTTTGCTCCGACGGGAAGTGATACATCGCCGAACCGAGTTGTGAGTGCGTGCGAGAATTATGATCTTAAACAACGCGCGGACTATCAAAAGGCGGTTCAAGATGGAAAAGCGCCACCAGAGGCACCACAATCTTTTCTTTGTAAGGTGGTTCCAGGGGATACAGACGGTGAACGAACGAATAACGCGACGGCTGCAGGTTGTAATGCCTCGATTAGCTGTAACGCCGCGGGTGTTTATTGTTGTCCGTTAGAACCGCCTAAGCCGGGGACAGCGGGAGGTACAAAATGAACTTTATGTTTTA
>CAYGGQ010000069.1:0-5330 GCA_964349535.1 uncultured Gammaproteobacteria bacterium
ATGGGCCGTCCCCCCGGACCGAAGAAGCTAGCGGCAATGGAGCAGCGTGACGCGCTGTCCGCCTTCATTTTGGTGGATGTAGTTGAGAATAGGGAAGAGACGGTCCACGTGGCGAATGAAGACATAGATGTGGTCGCGAGCCACATCTTCGTATTTTTTTTCAAAAAAACGATGGAGGGGAGGGAAAAAGCGAAAGGTGTGACGCAGGGCATGAAAGACGGTCCGTTGATGAAGGACGCAGATCGTGAGCGTGGTCGCTGGAACAAAGTAGATCAAGAAATAAGCCGTATTCTTTGGGTCTAAGGCGATGTTGCCCATTAAGCCAAGCAAGGTGATGAAGAAGGCTAGGAGAACAAAGGAAAGGGGAGCGCGGTATGGTCGGTGCAGTTCTGGTCTCGTGTGGCGCAAAATAAAGTTACTGGCGGTGAAAAGTGCCATGACGCTTAAAAAGCTAATCGTGTAGACACCGGCGAGAGAAAGAAGTTGGCCACGCGTGAGCAATAGGATCGAGGTACAAAGAGCAAAGAAGATCAGCACAATACGAATGTGAGATCTATTCCCATGCCTATCCACGAGGCTGCTGGGGAGACACCGATCAAGTGCCATGCGATGGATAAGTGAGGAGACGCTAATGTAGCTCGCAAGCACGGCACCCCCCAATACGAGAAAGGCGTCGATAGAGATAAAGCTTAAAAGAAAGAACCCACCGATTTTGTAGGCAGCCGTTGCCAAGACAAAGTCTTGCGCAGCCGTAATCTGATCCAGAGAAAGGATGCGTAAGACGACAAAAGCGATGAGTGGACTGATGATAAAAGTGCCAATGGAGAGGTAGGTCAGGGCTTTTGCAAAAGCACCCTTTTTTTGTTCTTCGACAAAGTCTGCGGCTGTTTGAAACCCAGAAATACCCAGTAAACAGGTAGCAAACGCGAAGAACACCATCTTGATCCAGCCTCCCTGATCGAGGACAAGCTTTGCTGTACTCAATATATTGCCTCGAAGAATATCAGCCACGGCAATGTCTTGGCTCGCGATCCATGCCAAAGCCATGATGATGAAGGTTGCGAGCGTGAGGAGATGAAAAATAAAGATGCCACCAGCCACTTTGGCAGAGGCTTTGACGCCCGAGATGACGAGGATGGCGAAGATGAGAAGAACGGCAATGACGACGGGGGTTAGGATTTCCGATAAAAGATGGGGGAGAACATTGAGGGCAAGTTGACGGATGGCTTCCTCAAGAAACTGAAACAGGTATTCAACCGATGTTTTTGCCGAGATCACCGCAGTCGCGATATAGGAAAGGATGGTCATGATACCGGCGATCGCGGCAACTGTTTTTGAGGTGCTGTTGATGAGCGCGTTATAGGCGCCGCCATTGACAGGAAGCATTTCAACCACTTCTCGGTATACACTGCGATATAAAAAAAGCACCAGAGCAACCGCGAGTAAGATGAGAGGCGCAAAGACACCTGCGAATAAGACGGCAATACCTGAAACATACAATGTGGAACTCAAAATATCATTACCAGCAATAGCGGTCGTGAAAAAAGTTCCTAATCTCGTGCGTTTTTGTCGAGAGGACATAATAACGTACCCACAGTATAGCCTATGTTAGGCAACGTCCTGATCTTCCTCGATCATTTCATCAGAAACGGGGCGACGACTCGTCGGTTTCCATCTTTGTTTACGTTCCTGATAGGCAGCCTTAGCCGCATCAAAACCACGTTCTGCGTGTGCTTGAATTTCGCCGACTTTGAGCCATTGTTTGTAAAAAGGTTCGTTCTGACGCAGTTTTTGCAAGAGTTGTTTGGCTTCCGTAACCCGTCCTTTTCTATGCTGACTTAGGAGGGTGAGCACTTCTTGGATTTGTGAACCGTATTTTTGCTTAATCTTTTCGATCATTTTTGCCCTGTCCGCATCGGTTATCTTAAGACCAAGGCGTGACTTTTCTTGCATGTGAACCGCATCCACTTCATTCAAAAACTTATTGAAGAGATCCATGCGATTGAGTTGCCGAAAAACGGTACTCACACCCTCATTTTCTCCAGGGTTTTTGAACCAGTCCTCGATATTGTCCATCACGGGTTGATAGCTATCCAGCTCTTGGTCGATCGCTTCAAGTTTTGGGTTTGCGAGTCGAAGTGCCTTTGGCATGATCTGACTGCCATCGTAGTCTTCTATTAGATCTTCAAGGTCCACATACCCAAGTTCGACATGTGGATCTTGGGCTTTCATGTTCCGTGTAAGTTCGGTGATCACGTGGTTTTGCAAAACGCGGTGCAGGCCATTTTCTGGTTTACGCGTCTCCGCGACTACATAATCAACCGTGGCCTGCTGTACCCCAAGCCAGGCTGACTCCAGAGCCGGAAAGGAAGACGACTTATCTTTTGCGATAAAAGTATCCACCTCCTTGATCCCAACCTTTTGCGGTCTAGCGGCGCTCTGTTCTTGACCGGGCCCGGCCATTCCACCGCTTGGCATATTTTTAGGAAGCAATTCAGTAGGTACCGTACCTTCTAGTAACGTGCGAGCCTCCAAAATCCGTGCCATGGTTTCCCCCTCCTCTTTTTTTAGGCGCTGAACAAGCGTTTCTTGTTTTTGTCGCTCCTCCGTACTTAGATTTTGACTAGCTAGTTTAGTAAGGTATTGGACGAGTTCGCTTTGTACACGCGAAAGGTGAATTTTATGGTGCTCTACAACCCCCCGTAGCTTTCTCTGCTCCCCCTCTTCCAAACGACTAACAGGAGGTTGTGCCTCTTTCTTTTTTGGTGACGGCGGCCTCTCTCTGACTGGACTCAGATCGATTTCTCGCACACCAGAGGGTATGTTTTCACTTTTGGGCATATCTTAATGATAGTTCTTTTTTGTGAAAAATAACAGCGTAAATAAAATCCAACCCTACAGGGTTGGATTTTGTGATGGAGCGGGTGGAGGCGGCGGTCGTCTTTTTGCAGCTTTTGCGAGGTCGCCCTCGATGCTTTCGGTGAACGATCTTTTTCGCAGGGCGGCCGATTCAGCTGCTCGTGTCGCTTTCCACTGTGCTACAAGTGGTCCAAGGGTACTCTGAAACGAGTTAAACATTTTTTGATATTGTAATTGATCATCTTCCGATCCCAGTGGAGCCACGCGTTCGGCTAAGCGCCTCAACTTTAATTGTAAGAGTTGCGCACCCCCCTGCGGATTTTGTTTAAAATCATCTAGAACTTTGAGCAGTTCCACTTTCGTGTCTTGGTCCTTTAATAGGTTGATTCGTGCACTAATAATGGATGCGGTTTTTTCGATCAATATTTCTTCTCTGCGCGCATCGATGTTTTCTGGGGTGACGGGGACGAATTCTTTTTCAGTATTCATAAATGAAATGATATCAGGTTTTTGCCGTTTCGTCAACAAAAGTGGATAAAATGACTATTTTATCGCAAGCATTTCTTTCACCGTTGCTCTGGAAATCGCTCCAAAAAGGAAGAGACAGGCGCCGTAGGTCACGATTCCAATTAAGACAAGAGGAATGACGGGAAGGCCTTGAAGAGTCCAAATGAGAATGCCCATGACTCCGCCACTTAAACAGGTCGTGAGCAAAGTCTTGATATGAAATTTTAAGGGAGAAAAGCGATGCGTGACGACCAGAGAACCAACACCAACGGCTGTTTCTGAAAGGACGGTCAGCCAAGCGGCCGCGTAGAGGCCGTAGGTTGGTATAAAAAGGAGATAGGCAATCAACGTCACGATAGCAACACCGATGTAGGTGGGGATCATGCGCCGTTGCGCGTCAACAGCGACCACGGCATGAGAAAAGATGGTGTTAAGGTAGATCACCCCAACCGCTAAGACTAAAATTTTGAGAATGTCGCCAGACGCGGCAAAGGCATCGCCAGCGACAAGCGACATGATGCGAGTCCCTAAAAGAACGGTGCCTATGATCAGAGGAGCGGCGAGCATGACCATGACATCTATCGAGGTGCTCACAAGGTCAGCAAAGGCTTTGTGTCGTTGATCCGCACCATGTTTGGCAAGAATCGGTAAAATGAGGCCTGCGTACATAAAGGGCACGGTGATCAGGATCTCTAAAACGCGATAAGCGGCACCGTAAATACCGACTTCGGCTTCAGAACGAACGAGCGAGAGAATGAGCGTATCCGCTTTGAAGTAAATGAGACCAAACGCGATTGACAGGCCAACGGCCCATGATCGATTGAGCGCGATACGCCAAAAAGCTGGATCCCAATTCCAATGAATGGCGGCGTATTTGCGCGTAGCGAAAAAATTAAGGATAAAGTTGGCGAGGCTACCCAAGGAAACAAAGCCGACAATCGGCACAAGGCCCCAGCCAAGCGATTTTGAAAAGAGAATACCAGCAAGGAGCACACATCGCCCTAAAAGATCTCCAAACGCGGCCATGTGCATCTTCAGATGTCGCTGTTGAACACCCGTCAGCACTTGAGCAAGGGCGGGGAAGAAGAAGGAAGCGTCTAAAGCAAAAATAACGAGTTTTGTCTCCAAAGGATAAGGCGAGAGCCAGGTGATAATAGGGGCGACAATGAGCAAAATGAGGACGCTTGAGATCAAACGAAAGGTAAAAAGGGCAGAAACACAGCGTTTTTCATATGCTTTGTCGCCAGCGTGTTCCCCAAGGAGCGCGACAAGCGTCACGTTTAAGCCAAGATCCAGCAATAAAGCGAAGATTTGTAAAAAGGCGTTGGCCGTAGAATAGATGCCAAATCCGTCCTGGCCGAGGTAACGGGTCATCAAACCGACGATAATGATGCCAAAAGCGGTGGAGAGAATTTTCCCAGCCAACTGCACCCCAGTGTTCCAGGCAAGCTTTCGAGTCAAAGACATGCACAGATTGTAAAGAAATTTTGCTTAGATATCAATCTTTTGACGAAGAGGCAAAAAAATGCTATCCTATATAGTAAGAGTGAGACGAACCGCAGCGTTCTCTGGCGTCACTTCTTGAGGTGGATGCGGTATATACAATACAACCCATGTACCCTGCTCAAATGCTGTCAGGCTCATTAAGATACCCTGGCAGCCTACAACCACAAAACGAATCTACGCATCCCTCATGGATGGGTCTCGCTTTGTGGATGCTCCTTTCTTGTTTCATGGTCGCGGTTCTCGCTTTTGCGCTTCGCGGTGTCGAAATTGCTCTGCGGCCAAGTCTTGCTTCTGCCGCGACGGTTGCGTCGACGTATCAAGCATCGCTTTTGTCCTTGTCATCACCGACAACATTGGCTCCGGGTCAGGAGGCGATGGTTACGGTGTCACTACAGAACACAGGGATCAGTCCATGGCTCAAAGAGGGGAGTCGGTATGTGTCGTTGTACCGTTACGAT
>CAYGGQ010000070.1:0-5282 GCA_964349535.1 uncultured Gammaproteobacteria bacterium
CAATTTGAAGGGCAGACCAAGGGGAAGCTTGGAACGCCAGAAGTACGCGGCGCGGTTGAGTCCATCATGGGCGAGGCGCTTGCGATGTTCATGGAAGAGCACCCGCGCGATGCCGAAGCCATTATCGGCAAGTGTGTGCTGGCACAGCGTGCTCGTGCTGCGGCTCGCGCGGCGCGTGACACCGTGCTGCGTAAAGGGGCCTTAGAGGGCATGACCCTGCCAGGTAAGCTTGCGGATTGCGCCAATCGTGATCCCGCCGTTTGCGAACTCTATATCGTCGAGGGAGATTCCGCCGGTGGTTCTGCCAAACAAGGTCGCAATCGCGATAACCAAGCGATCTTGCCGTTGCGTGGAAAGATATTGAATGTCGAACGCGCGCGTTTGGATAAAATGTTAGGCAACAACGAAATTAAAAATTTGGTGATCGCGCTTGGCACCAACATTGGCGAAATGTTTGATATCACAAAGTTACGCTATGGCCGCGTGGTCATCATGACGGATGCCGATGTCGATGGCGCGCATATTCGTACGTTACTGCTGACGCTTTTTTATCGTTACTTTCCTGAATTAATCTACAAGGGCCATATCTTTATCGCCCAACCGCCACTCTTCCGTATCGCAAAAGGAAAGCAGGCGCAGTATGCTTTTAGCGAGGAGGAGCGCGACAAAGCGGTTGAGATGTTTTTGCAGGTCAAAGACGCGGTAAAAGGAAAAAAAGGAAAGGCAGTTATCGAGGAAGAGACGCTCGAAGCAGCCACGGAAGAGAGTGGAGAGGGAGAGGAGGAAGGGGTCACAAAAATCGCGGGGGTGAACATTCAACGCTACAAAGGTTTGGGTGAAATGAACCCAGAACAGCTGTGGGAAACGACCATGAATCCAGAAACACGGCTCATGAAGCTTGTGACCGTAGAAGACGCCGCAAAAGCGGACGAAGTGTTCGATCTTTTAATGGGGGCAGACGTGGCGCCGCGTAAAAAGTTTATCCAGACCAACGCAAAACACGTGAAGAATCTGGATATCTAATCAAACGTCGACCGGTTGGAAAGCGCGTGTTATCCTGTCTATATGCAGAATCAGTCTTCCCGTATTCTAACCAAATGTCCTTTGTGTCAGGCGTCGTATAGTAAAGATGCGATCAATTTGGTTAAAGAGCATGGATCGGCACGGTTGTTTCATTGCAGCTGTGAAGCCTGTGGACACACGATCCTTGCTCTTGTATTAGAAGCCTCCGGCTGGGTCAGTTCCGTCGGTTTAGTCACCGATTTGGAGATTGCGGACGCCCTCCTGTTTCAATCCGCGTCTCGTATTACGCTCAAGGAATGTGTGGCGTTAAAAGAGGCCATAGACCAGCAAAGTCGTGATTTTTGCCAGTTGTTGCTTGGATAACGCAAAACGCTTGACGCATCACGGGTTTTCTTATATCCTAGGCTCACTTTTTGAATGTTATGATCTACTCGATTTCTGCCGTGCTCCGCACGAATATGGCCAAGCGCTCCAAGGATGAGCTTTTGGAAAGCCGCATCCCGGCTGTTCTCTATGGGAACAAGGTTGCTTCACAGTCGATCGCTGTTCCTCGCTCGGAATTTTTAAAGGTATTCCGCGGCGCGGGCCAGTCGAGTTTGATTGATATCAGTTTGCCAGATCAAACACCGGTGAAGGCCTTGGTAAAAGAATATCAGCTTGATATTTTGACCAACGAATTTGCGCATATCGATTTTTACCAGGTGCGTATGGATGAGGAATTAACAGCCGAGGTTCCACTCAAATTTATCGGTGAATCCAGGGCCGTTAAATCCGATGGTGGTACGTTGATCAAGTCTTTGGACAAGATCGAAATCAGCTGTTTGCCCGTCAACCTGCCGCATGAGATCGAAGTTGACTTGAGCGTTCTCGTCACGTTTGAAGATGCCGTCACGGTTGCAAGTCTTCAGATGCCGACGGGGGTGAAAGCGGTTACGGATGGCGCGCTCACGATCGCCACGGTCGCCCGTCCGCTCACGGAAGATGAATTGAAGAAATTAGACGAATCCGCCGCTCCCGCAGACGTGACAGCCATTAAGACCGAAGGTGAGGAAAAGAAAGCCGCTGACGAAGCGAAGAAAGCCGAAGAAGCCGCCGCGGACGCCGCGACAAAGAAATAATAACATCGCATGTCCATCAAACCCACGGTGATTAAACGCGCATGGGATCGGTGGCAACGGTCCCATCGTCAGGTTGCGATTGGGGCCGTTTTGTTACTGCTCGTTTCTATTGGTTTGCTTTATCTTATTCTGACGGGAAGGCTGCGTGGATACCAGAGTCCCGTTGTCGTCGCCTCAACCGAGGGAACAACGACGACCATCCCGTTCGTCCCTCGTCGATTGGACGGCATGTTGGTCCCCACGGGAGAAGAGGTCTTTGCGCCACGCGCCGTGATGATCGAGAACCATCCAGACGCGAGACCTCTGTCAGGACTTTCTAAAGCGCAGGTTGTTATTGAGGCGCCTGTCGAAGGCGGGATCACGCGTTTTATGGCTTTTTTTGACGCAACCACGACTGTCGCGGAAGTTGGTCCCGTGCGTAGCGCGCGACCTTATTTTGTTGAATGGGCCAAAGCGTGGAACGCTGTTTATTTTCATGTCGGGGGTAGTCCTGACGCGCTGGATCTGATCAAAAGTTATGGTCTCGCCTACTTTACCAACGTCAACGAGATGCGTGCTGGTCAGTATTTTTGGCATGATGGAACGCGATTCATGCCCCACAACACGTACACTTCGCACGAAGTCATGTCTCGGGCGGCGGAGGATGCTTTGGAGATGCGAAAGCTGGTTCAGAGCAATTTAACCCTCGACGTTTCTACGATGCCGATTGCATGGCATTTTCAGGATGCGGCGACCACATCAAATCGAGGGGATGTCCTTACCGTTCGAGTACCCTATGGCGGCAATTATAACGTGACGTGGAAGTTTGATCGTGAGGCAGGAACCTACAAGCGCTTTCAGTCAGGGGTGCTTCAAATAGAACGAGACGGAGCGACGGTCGAAACGGAAAATATCGTGGTCATGCGCACGGATGAAAAGGTATTAGATGCCGTTGGCCGCCTTCAGATACGCACCATCGGAAGTGGTGATGCGCTTCTGTATCGTGATGGAAATAAATACACGATGCGCTGGCGGCGGAGTCCCGGAGAGCCCATTAAATTTGTTGGGATAGATGGTGCGGAGTTTCTTTTGACGCGCGGTCGAACCTGGATCGAAGTCACGACGGACGATCGTGTGTTTGCAGGCCTCACCGTCACGACCCCAACAACGAAATAAGGAGCAGGCGATCACGACCGCAGGTATCTTGTCGCACGATCACCGTCGCTTGTGGAAAGAGGCGTGATGCCTCTTTTTTGAGTGCCGTCGCTTGCGGAGGATCAAACTCTAAAACCAGAGAAAGGGGACGACCGTCCTGTCGATAGAAGTGCGCAGCCTCTTTGAGGAGTCGTTTGTTGAGTGCCATTCCATGCTGTCGCGCGAAGAGGGCGTGATGAGGCTCAAAATTAACGACATCAGACATGAGGGTCTTCCGATCAGACAGGGGGACATAAGGGAGGTTGGCGACAAGGAGAAGGTGCGAGACGCGAGCTGCCGTGAGCTGTTTTTGTAAAGAGGGCGCGAGGAGATCGGCGTGTAGGAACTGAACATTCGCCTTGAGTGTGCGAGCGTTGCGTCGAGCGATGACGAGGGCTCGACGGTCGATGTCGGTCGCGATGACGTGGAGCGTCGATCGTTCTTTTTTAAGACTGATGGCGATAGCTCCGGAGCCGACACCGACTTCGAGGACACAGGTTTTAGCGGGATCTTTGATGAAAGATAAGGCGGCGATGACGAGTTCCTCCGTTTCTGGTCGCGGAATCAGGACGCGAGGATCCACGTAAAAATCCCGGTTGAAGAAACGGCAGACACGTGTCAGATACGCAACAGGTTCATGAGTCAATCGTCGTTCGACCAGTTTTTGAAAAGCAGCTCGCAGTCGTTTTGCGGGAACAAACGACTGATGTGTGATGAGCCACGGCCGTTCTTTCTTTAAGGCGCTTGCCAATAGAATCTCGCTTTCTAAACGACACAGACCCTGTTCTTTTAAGACGGGTAAAAGCCGCCTTGAGGCATCACGAAGGAGTTCTTGAATAGACATAGTCAGCCTTCGCCGGTTTTGCGTTTCTGTTCCATATCAATTTCCCAAATGTGTTTTTGCGTGCGATAGACGACGACGCATAATCCGAGCGCGGCGAAGATCAAGATGAAAGGGAGCCAAGCGCCCAAATAGGTTTTGCCAAAAAAGATAATGAGCGTGTTGATCACGACGAAAACGATGCGCGCTTCGGTCGGACCAAATCCAAGAAAGCTGATGCGGAATTCATTGGTCGCCGCAAACGCTAAAAAGGCATTGACCATGAATGCGCCAAAAACGATTAAGATGAAAAATTGAAGGTACTTGAAGTGATCGGGGAGCATGAGTGAGTAACCGGCTAAAATAGCACAAAGAAAGATATAATCGAGAAAATGATCCATGTAGTACCCCCAGCGTCGAAGACCCGCCTGTCGATATTTCCCAAGGGAGCCATCTAAGGAATCCGTGATGTATTGAAAGGTGATCATGATCGAAACGCCCCAAAGCCATGCAATATCAAATGTAGCGAGATAGCTAAAAAGGACGATACATAGGCTGATGGGGATCGTGGCTAGTGTCAGTTGATGACTATGAATCCAGCGCGGGATGCGAGGCACGGTCCAATCAATCGCACGACGTTCTATGCGATGAAGAATGGAACCGCCAACTTTTTGATCTCCAGAAAAAGGGGAGAGTGATTGCATCCAAAAATCATAGCGGAAAGACAGGGCTCTGTCATGTCATTCGGCTCGACGACGGGAAGGGGTTTTGCTATGCTCATCCTGTTGTTATTATTATCTGTCTGTACCTATGAATCGACCTACTCACTTTGAAATTCAGTGCGATGATACCGCGCGTGGTGTTGAATTTTATAAACAGGTGTTTGGTTGGGATATTCAAAAATGGGAGAGCCCTCTTATGGAATATTGGATGGTGATGACGGCGCCAAAGGATGATAAAAGTGAGGGGATCAATGGAGGTTTGTTGAAGCGTCAAGGTCCTCCACCGGTCGAGGGGGCTGCGAGCAACTCTTTTGTTTGCACCATGGTTGTTGATGCTATTGATGAGACCTTGAATAAGCTGACGTCCAACGGTGGCAAAATTGTCGTTGCTAAGTTCGCTTTTCCCGGTATGGCCTGGCAGGCGTA
>CAYGGQ010000071.1:0-5170 GCA_964349535.1 uncultured Gammaproteobacteria bacterium
GATTCACGACACGCCCGATCACCGCTTCTCCGACAGGGATGCTCAGCAGCTTTCCCGTTCCCTTCACAACTTCTCCTGCTTTCACGTCACTCAAATTCGTTAACAACATGGCCCCAACCTGATCTTCTTCCAAGTTCAACGCGACTCCCATGGCGCCACCTTCAAACTGAAGCATTTCCATGCTTTGCGCATTGCGCAATCCAGCCACGCTCGCGATTCCATCACCAACATCAATCACCGAACCAATTTCCTCGCCTTGGGCGTTAGGAGAAAAGGCGCGGATCTGTTCACGTAAAGACTCCACGATTCCGTGAGCCGCGGTGACGTTCTGTTTTGTAGGTTGAGTCATAGTAGTCTTGGTTTAGCCCTTCAATAGGTGTCGAGAAAATCTTTGCAGCGTCCCCTGAACCGTTGCGTCATAGCGCCAGGAGGTTGCGTCTACCCGGAAACCCCCAATCAATTTTGCATCTATCTTGGATGATAATCGCACTGGCATCCTCCACTCTTTTTCTAATTGATTACGCAGTGCATTAATTTCCGTATCTTTTAATGGTTCCGCTGTTGTCACCGTTGCCTCTCGGGAAATGCCTTTCTGCTCGCGCAGTGTCGTGAACCGTTGGATGAATTGCGGTAAGGAACCCAGTAATTTGCGACCGTCTAACAGGCGAAGAATGTTCGTGACCTTGAGACCGATCTCTTTTCCATCCACGAACGCCTGCAGTTCCTCCAGTAGCACATCTTGTTCTTCCCGTGTTTTAAATTCTTCCAGAGCTGCCCGGGCTAACGCATCTAAAAAAATGGTGGTCTTCATAGCTTATTCATTCACGCGCAGATCCTTCAAAGCTTCTGTTACGATTTCACGCTGATCTTTTCCTTGAACAAGGTTTGGCAAAATGCGTTCTAACGCAAGCACCATCAAATCAACCACCTCTTTTTTTACCGCCACAACAGTTGATGCTCGTTCACGGTTCAACTGCGCACGAAGCTCGTCTAACTGACGCTTCACGTCTTCTTCTGTTTTCGCGATCAGTGTTTTCCGTTCTTGAAAAGCCTCTGTGCGCGCCGTTTCAACAAACGCCTGCGCTTCCTGACGTGCCTGACGCATCAATTGACGCTCCTCTTCTTCTGCCTGCGCTAAACGACGCTTTGCTTCTTCGGCATTCGCTAAACCCGTCGCGATCTTCTTGTCACGTGCATCAATCGTTTTCAAAAGCGGACGATACACCCAACGCCAAACGACGAAAAAGATGATGGCGAAATTCACCAATTGAACAAGAAACAACTTGCCGTTGATGCCAAGGGTGACGAGGACGCTCGGTTGAGCGACGTGAGAAACAACTTCAGTCATAGGAGAGTAGGCGTTAGGCGTCAGGCTTTAGGCGCTAGGATGAGGTTCTGTTCGAGCAGACCTAAAGCCTAGCGTCTAATACCTAAAGCCTAGCTACAAAGTAAAGACGACGACTAACGCGTAAATAGCAATAGCTTCGGCGAATGCGGCACCAAGCAACATCGGCACGAACAACTTATCCGCCGCTTCTGGATTACGACCAATGGATTCCATGGCCTTAGAAACGATCATACCGATTGCATAAGCTGGGGCTAACCCACCGATAGCGATCGCCGCACCTTTCACGATTAAACGAAGAGCTTCAACTTCCATAGAAACAAGAGACCCAATTGGGTTGACGTAGGAGGATGGTTTAACGTCGCCTTGTGCCTCTGATTAAAGAATGAATACGACGCTCGACCTTTCAAAAAAGATCAAGCATCCCCTCGTCTTTAGGCGGTCGTGGGAACGTGCGCTTTGTGCTCATCTTTTACTGTATGAGTTCCATGAGGCGCTGTGCTCATCACCGTGAGATAGACTAACGCTAACATAGAGAACACCGTCGCTTGAATGAGGCCGACGATGAGTTCCAACGCCATGAACGGCAGTGGCACCAAAAAAGCGGCTAGTGAAGCGATGACCGTAATCAAAACCTCACCTGCAAAAATATTGCCGAAGAGACGCAAAGAAAGCGATGCAATTTTGGCGATCTCACTCACGATCTCCAAAAGACCAACGGCGAATTCAATCAGGGCTGTTAAAATAGCGATAGGTTTAAGGGAGGTAACCGCTTTCCACAACGTGCCAAGCTGAATAAACTTATTCCAATGCACAAAAAATCCAAGCGTTACCATGCCGATGATATGGGAACCGATAATGGTGACAAAAGCCATCACGAGCGTCAGATTTAAGTCGCTATTTGCGGGTCGAAGCAGAGGGAGGAATTCGCGTTCTCCTCCTCCCATCGCATGCCAAACACCCAGCGAACCAACACCAGGGAGCAACCCCATCCAATTAGACAGCAGGATAAATAAAAACAGCGTTCCCACTAATGGCAGAAAACGCCGCGACAACGCTCGGTTTTTTGTCACCTGATCGAAAAAAGACAATAAACCTTCTAAAAGCATTTCCGCGGCATGCTGAAAGCGACCCGGTCGTTCTTTCGCCGTAGATCGAATGATCAACCCAATGATAAAAAAAACAGCTAACGCAATGAATGCATTGATTTGTGTATTCGAGACAGGCCACCCAGCAAGATGGAATACGATTTCTGGAGCAAGAGGGACGTGAGGGATCATGAAAAGTTAAAGTCGAAAGTTTTTTGCTTTACGCATGACCAAGGCACCAGCCGTCAAAAAAGAAAGCACCAGACCGATCAGCACAAACCAAGGACTCGTGTGCCAACGCGTATCAAGCCAGCGACCACCCAACGCAAACAAGGTTGTAGGAATGGCAATCGAAATGAGGACCTCCCACACAAAGCCCATGGCCCGCGCCGCATTCACCGCTTTTGAGCCGGATTCATCCGTAGGAGAAACCATAAAGACGACGGCAATTATAGGGAGAGACCGCAAAAAAGTCAACGCCATGTTAAAGTAAGCTGTGGATGGTGCCCTATCCAACCTTTCGATATGAACGTCACCTGATCGCATCAGGCTCGCTTTTAATCGCTGGGGTCGATGAAGCTGGGTGTGGTGCTTGGGCCGGTCCTGTCTACGCCGCGGCCGTTATCCTCCCACTCAATTCACGTTTAAGACTCGTTCGCGATTCTAAAACGCTCTCTCCTCGCCAACGGGAGTGTCTGACCAGTCAGATTAAGGAGCGGGCGACCGCTTGGGCTGTTGGTATGGTGAGTCATGAGGAGGTTGATGCACTCAATATCCGTCGAGCCAGTGCACTTGCCATGCGACGATCAATTGAAGCACTCCATCTCATTCCCGAACATATTCTAAGCGACGCATTCCCCATACCAGGTTTATCAATCCCCTGCACCCCCATTATCCGCGGTGATCGTCATGTAAAATCCATTGCTGCTGCTTCCATCATCGCCAAAACAGCACGAGATGCTTGGATGAAAAAACTGGAAGCAGAATATCCTGGCTATGGCTTTGCGCAACACAAGGGGTATGGCACGAAGCGACATCAAGAAGCATTGAAGCGACTTGGACCTTGCGAGATTCATCGAATGAGCTACAGGCCTATAAAAAACCTTTTGTCGTCCCGAGTGGAAAAGAAAAACCCCTCCACCAGATACCTCGGGGAGGGGCAAGCAACTACTTCTTCGGTTTCTCCTTCCAGCGCGTGAGCTTGATCCTAGCGCCGTCGAAGACGGTGATCTGTTCCTGCTTGCCACGCTTGGTCGCTTTCGCGGCTCCCCATTCGATAACGGTTGAGCCAACCTTGTCCATCGCGGCAAACATCGTGCGAATAAGAAAACGCACAATTTTCAAACGACGACGAACGCGTTTTGCTTCTGCCTCCGCTTGCTCGAAGGTCAAATGATTGACTGCGTACCCATCGGGCTTATAGCGCAACAGACGAACACGACACTGCTCCGTCTCGCTTGCCGCCTTTCGAATAGGGGTTCCCGCACGCTCCCGGTAGATGGGGATCCAAGTCGAGCTTCCCGATCCAACACGTGGTACGCGCGCACCTACGCGCGCCGTCTCCTTACACCGCTTGTTCAACACGGTGAGTCGATACTTGAGCGTAGCCTCTTCCTTGAGGAGAGGGATCAGTCCGAGGACCTTTGGATTTGCCCAGGCGCTCGAGAACAAGGGAAGACCCGCCCAGCTCACCCAGTACACCTGCCCTCCTTTGTATCGTGAGGCCGAAATCAACCCCGCGTCTTTGAGCTGCTGGTACGTCGTGCGAGAGAGGGATGCGTGAACCCCCGAGATGCAGGGTTCCCCATCGCGGATCACGTGATAGGTTCGCCACACGCGAACCGGTCGAATGGCATCTCCACGCAGACGGAGCCTCGCATCCTTAAGACAGAGGAAGGAAAAGTTTCGCCTACTTCCGTGACTCGTATAGCTCACTGCCTGCAAGGTGCGGTCGTTTGGCGCAACGATCAACCGCGGATCCGGGCGTCGTTCTTCTTCCGCCGGATAATCCTGCGTGCCGATGAATACGACATTGCCAGGATCTTCGATCAGCGCGCGGATGACGTTCATCACGCAACGATTCTGACCCTGATCTTTCAGACCTTCACCAATAAACTTACGTCCTTTGAAATATCGCTTGAAGGAATCCTTGAGACTCTCGGGATCCAGTTCCTGCGAGGCCTCTTGACTCCGCTGTTCGGCAAGGGCCAACAAACGATTTGCTTCGCGATAGTCCTTCACGAGAAAGGCATACGCGCCAAGAATATGGATATACTGATCCATCCTCTCGGGCCGCAAAGGCCGTGCCATAAAGGTCGCTTCAAAAGGCCTGCGCCCCTCGTGAACGATCGCCTTGATCGCGGCACAGGACTCGGAGAGCTCCAAAAAGAACAGAGCTTTCCCCTCATGAAATACCATGTCCGTCACATGGCCTCCATCGATCGCCTCAATCCTGGGTGAGACGCGCAACACACGGAGACACTTGCCGCGTTTTGGAGTAAAAACAACTTCGCCTGTTGCGGTCTTCGCATTGGTCATCTCCACCACCCCGATCAGTCGATCGAGTGCCGGAACGAACCCAATTTCCGTTGTAATGTTCAAGGCTGTTCTCCTGGTTGTGTTTGTTCACGACTGAAAACGCCAAGTATTTTTGTATCAAGTTTTTGTTCTTTTGTCAATTCAATGTATTGGTACCATACATCTGGCACGGTCTCTGACCGTGTATGCATGATCATTT
>CAYGGQ010000072.1:0-4938 GCA_964349535.1 uncultured Gammaproteobacteria bacterium
CCCTCAGTCCCTCTTTCTCCGCCTTAGGCGGATGCGCCTCAGGAGCACAAAAGAGGGAGGTCAAAAAAGTCGCCCCGAAATCTTCGGAGCAGCTTTTTTTATTTCTTCGCCTTTTTCAATGCGTCTTGCAAATATTTTCCTGTCCAGCTCTTCTTGTTCTTCGCGACAACCTCTGGCGTCCCTTCGGCAACGACTTCGCCGCCGCGGATTCCACCTTCTGGACCCATGTCGATGACCCAATCAGCAGCTTTCACAATATCGAGGTTATGTTCGATGACAAGAATCGTATTGCCTTTATCAACCAACGCGTTCAAGACGACGAGGAGACGTTTAATGTCTTCAAAATGAAGTCCTGTCGTCGGTTCATCAAGAATGTACAACGTCTTTCCTGTTGCGCGTCGTGCTAATTCTGTAGCAAGTTTGACGCGTTGCGCTTCTCCACCGGACAACGTTGTAGCTGGTTGACCAAGTTTGACGTAACCCAGACCAACTTCGTGCAGCACCGACAACTTTTCATAGATCAACGGTTGATCGATAAAGAAACGTCGTGCCTCTTCAACCGTCATGTCCAAAATATCGGCGATATTTTTAGTACGCCAGTGAATTTCTAACGCCTCCGCGTTGTAGCGACGGCCGTGACATTCGGTGCACTCGACGTACACGTCTGGCAAAAACTGCATGGAGATCTGGATGTACCCATCACCGCTACAAGCTTCACAACGCCCCCCGCCTTTGACGTTAAAGGAGAACTTCCCCGCATCAAATCCACGCATCTTTGCTTCTGGAATCTCGGTGAACAGGTCACGAATCGCGGTAAACACGCCTGTGTACGTTGCCGGGTTAGAACGAGGCGTGCGACCAATGGGCGTTTGATCGACAGATACAACTTTATCGAGATGTTCAATGCCTTCAATCTTTTTGTGAGGCCCCGCGGGGTCTTTAGAGCCATAAAAATGCGTTGACAATGCGCGACCTAGAATATCCAAGATCAGCGTCGACTTACCGGAACCAGACACACCAGAAACACACACAAATTTTCCAAGTGGCAAAGATAAATCCACGTTCTTCAGATTAAACGCTGTCGCGCCTTTGATGGTAATCGCTTTGTTATTCCCCTTTCGGCGCGTCTTTGGAATCTCAATGCTGCGACGGCCGGACAAATAGGCACCCGTCATGGACTCCTTGTGACGCTTAATCTCGGCAAGCGTGCCCGCGGCCACAATCTCACCACCATACTCACCCGCACCAGGACCCACGTCGATCAGATAGTCCGCCGCTTCCATCACCGCCTGGTCATGCTCAACGACGATGACCGTGTTCCCCAAGTCACGCAAACGCTTCACGGTTTCAATCAATTTATCGTTGTCGCGTTGATGCAAACCGATGGAAGGCTCATCCAAAATATAAATGACAGACGAAAGTTCTGAACCAAGCTGCGCCGCCAAGCGCACACGCTGCGCTTCTCCACCGGACAAGGACATCGCGGAACGATCAAGCGTCAGATAGTTCAAACCAACATCGAGCAGGTTTTGCAATCGACGTAAGATTTCTTTCGTCACCTGATCCACAACCAGACGTTCACGCTCTGTAAAACCTTGCGTGTCTTCTACCTTCTCCGCCTTGATGCGGTGAATCTTAGAAGGCTTGACCTTAAGCGGACCACGCCCCAAACCCTTAAAGAAGGCTTGCGCGTCATCCAATGGGACCCCCACCAAATCCGCGATTGTTTTATCGGCGACCGTTACCGCCAACGCCTCTTTTCGTAAGCGCTGACCGTTACATTCGGGACAGGTCAACACGCGCATGTACGCCTCAATCTCTTTTTGGACGTATTCCGAATCTGTTTCTTTGTACTTCTCTTCCAACATAATCAAGATGCCACCAAATACCATGCTCTTGCCTTCCACCGAATAAATAAAGTCACCCGTGCCTTCAAGCAGAACCTTAAGATGTGCTGCTGTAAACGTCGTTACAGGTTCGTGCAAAGAAAAACCATACTTGGCACCGACAACCTCTAACAATTTCAAATAAGACGCTTGGTTGCCCGCAATACGCGTCCACGGCTTGATTGCACCCTGCGCAATGGTCAGGCGTTTGTTTGGAATGACGAGATCCGGTTCCAAAACAAGTTTGGTACCAAGACCCGTACACGCAGGGCAGGCGCCGTGAGGTGAGTTAAAAGAAAAAAGACGCGGTTCAAGCACCGGAAGCGACAGATTACAATGCGCGCAAAACAGGGACTGGGAAAACAGCGTTGGCTCACCTTCTTCCGTAAGCGCGATGACCAAACCATTGCCTAATTCCAACGCCTGCTTCACGGTTTCAAGCAAAGAATCCAACACCATGTTGGTCTGCTGCTCTAACTTTCCGACCACGACCTCGATATCATGCGCTTCCGTCTTATCGATACGCGTTGCCAAGATCTCCTCAACGTCGACGAGCGTGCCATCAAACCGTACCTCACGATACCCACCACGCTTCACCGCCTGTAACACGACTTTGTGTTCCCCTTTTTGCGCGCGCACCATGGGCGACAATAAAACAATGCCCGTGTTTTTGGTCATGGCTAAAATCTTTTCGGCAATCTCGCGAGGCGTCTGTTCTACCACGGGACGGTGGCACGACGTACAGTGGACACGGCCTGCGCGGGAATAGAGCAGGCGCAAAAAATCGTAAATCTCCGTCACCGTTCCCACGGTAGACCGCGGATTGTGGGACGAGGATTTTTGATCAATCGCGATGGTTGGCGACAAACCGGTAATCTCATCGACATCCGGTTTATCCTGCAATTCCATGAACTGACGCGCGTACGACGACATGCTTTCCATGTAGCGTCGTTGACCTTCGGCGTGAATCGTATCAAACGCAAGCGAAGATTTTCCTGAACCCGACAAACCGGTCATGACAATAAACTTGTTCTTTGGAAGATCCAAAGACACATTCTTCAGGTTATGCACCCGAGCCCCTTTAATGGAAATGTAGTTATGATTTTGCATGAGTGGCGTAGCAGCGCGTGTCCGTAATGCTCGGACAACTTACGAGCGAGGCTACCACCTTTTGAAAACCATGGCAAGAGCAAGGGGCGACTCACTTATTTCAACGAAAGCAACCACCACAAATTTTCCAACCTTCTCGATATTCCGTACGCATCACCATGTGACAATATACCAAGATACGATTGAATGGATTGTCGATTCAAACTACGATCGATGCTTTTATTTATCCTCTGCCTCGTCTTCGTGCGCGGTACTCGATGATGCGGGAAATGTATCCAGCCAAGAAAATCGATCCCCGAAGCAAGTGTTTTGATAAAAACTTTCTTGGGATGAGGAGTCAAGGCAAGCGGTCCAGATAAGAATGCAGCGATTTTTGGCAGGCAATTCGTCAACTCGAATCGATCGTGCGACAGGAAAACAAAATCATCGGCATATCGTGCGTAATACTTCATCCGCAGATCATGTTTCACGGACTGATCGAGCTCATTCATATAGAGATTTGAAAAAAGTTGTGACGTAAGATTGCCTAGCGGTATCCCTTTGCCAGAACTCGCTTCAAAACTCCCAATGACATGCCCCAGCAAATCAAGCACACGATGATCCCCTATTCGGCCACGCAAAACCTCCATCAAGATTTCGTGATCGATGCTGGCGAAAAACTTTCGGATGTCGCACTTCAAAATCCAGCAGGTTCGCGTTCCGTTCCTGCTTACTTTTCTAGACTGCATACGAAATCCTTCAAGGGCACGATGTAGGCCCTTCCCTGTCTGACAGGAAAAAGAATCAGCGATAAAGGTGCGGGCAAAGAATGGATACAGTTTCCGATGAATCGCATGATGCAGAAGTCTGTCGCGGACTCTCGCTTTGTGAATCTCGCGAGGCTTTGGATCGTTGATGCGAAAATACTTATAGTCACCATGTCTGTATCTCCCACTTATAAGATCGCTATGTAGGTCGGCAAGTTCATCTCCCAAGCGGAGCATAAATTCCTGTACGTCTTTCTTCTTTCGCTTCCCTCGTATAAACTCTTGCCATGCCTCGCATAAATTTTCCATCGATGCGATCTCCTCAAATGGGATATAACACAATTTTTTCATAGAGGAGTATATGTTACCCCCCCCCCGGACAAAATCACGTCCAATATCCCCGTTTTGCAAAAGGTGATTGATGCGTACAAAATTTGGCATTCTCACTATGCCCATTTTCCGCGTCTCTCCAAATTTTCACTTGGTGCAAAAATAGACGCTCTATTTACCGACCTGATCGAACTTCTTTTCTTGGCTGGCTATGCAGGAACAGATCAGAAATATGGATTTGTTGTTCGAGCCTCCACGAAACTCGATCTGCTTAAGTTTTTCATGCAAACTGCGTGGGAGGTGAAATGTTTGGATCACAAAAAATACGCGGTGCTTTGCATTCCCCTGAATGAAATCGGACAAGATATAGGAAACTGGCAAAAATATCTTGTATCAAAACAATCCCCACCCAAAGGATGAGGATTGTTAAAAAACTGCGAAGAGACTTGCGGACGAACAGGAACCGGTTGTCAGCATTCCACCTGTTGTCGAACCAGTTGTTGTCGAAGATGCGCCTGTCGGAATTGCTGTTCAACACCGCGACGTAACGGTTGTCGTCATTCATCGCGAACGAGCCGCTCCTGTCCGTATCGGAAGCCATCAAGATCACCACCTCTCGAAATAATCTCAAGGCTGAATTTTATTCGGGGCATCAGCTGAACTGAGCTCTGCCTTTAGCCCACCAGCTTCCGACACCAAGTATCTTGAGTTTGTGAACGAGCCGACGCGCTCTGCCGACCGGAATACCGCCCGGCATTCTGGCTGCGCCCGCTATAGCTTTCCTGCCAGCCATAGCTTTAGCGAAGGCTGGAGCGACGGCGGGCAAACGAACCCATTCAGATTTCGACCGTCCGAAGCCTTGACCT
>CAYGGQ010000073.1:0-4910 GCA_964349535.1 uncultured Gammaproteobacteria bacterium
GCCGCCACAATAAAAAAAGACTCATGACAAGAAATCACGAGTCTGTATCGATATAACGAATCAGTTGTACGCGCGCAGAACGAGATCCGTCGCGGCACGCACGTTGGGAGTCACCTGTGCATGAGCGAGAAAGTAGTCCAACCACTCCAAGGTCACGGGACCGTGCCCCGTTTCATCGAACTGAACATGACGTTCGATGAAATGACGGAACTTATCGAACCTCGGAAGTCGTGACAAAGACGCCAGCACGCGCCGGTACACCTTGGGTGCCAGCTCTTCGTTGGCGCACATCAAGATGAACGTTGCGAGCGGATTTTTGCTACATTCGATCATAGCGTAGGCGTAAGCCTTGGATCCCGGACTCCACAAGGGGCTAAGCTCCAACCCACAGTGAATGCCTGCCTGTTGAGTGAGACGTTCGAAAGTGCTCACCTCCTCCATATTCCCACCTGCCGCCTCATAGGCCTCGCGCGCGTCGTAGTAATGGGAATGACACTCCCCAGGTCGATCAAACACATTGCTGTTTGCAATCTCGCCCTTCACGACTTCAAGAATCAAAGAGATAAGCACACCGAGCTTGTCATCCGCGGGAGGCAGCCCCGTCAGAGCGGCAAGCACCGAGGAACCATAGGACGGCACCAGGATGCGTCCAAAAAGATACGAACCTCGAAGATTCGTTCGGATGAACCGGAGCGCTCGCTCAGGATCATCCAAACGATCGAGGGTAGGGCTCGCCGCCTTACGATAGATGTTAGCCTGCAATCGCTCGGCTTGCGGCACCCCAAGAATACCGGAAAGCGTTTTTACAGCCGTCATGAGTGAACTCCTCTTTATCTAAAGGAACGTTTTCTTTTCAGAAACTAGCCCCTATTTCAAAAATTGTCAAGTTGGAATCCCTTCGCTCGAACTGGTTGACGACTCCCCTTTCCTCCCGTACAATCGCCGCGCATTCTGGGATCGTCTAATGGTAGGACAGCGGCCTTTGAAGCCGTGAATCTAGGTTCGAGCCCTAGTCCCAGAGCCACGTAAAAACAGCACTTAACAGGTGTTGTTTTTATATGGATGCTGTTCACGTACCCGTTAAACAGCCATTCTGCGCTTCTTGACAGAGATATCGGTTTCATGGAACGGAGTATATGTAGACACATCCTTCCTATGAATATTCGTTTCTTTCATCCTGACATTGAAAAATTCATACACACCCTTCCAAACCAGGCTTATGCGAAAACGATGCACACGTTGGAACTTTTGGAAAAATTTGGCTATCTGCTCCGCATGCCGCATAGTAAATATGTATTGCCGCGTTTGTTTGAACTTCGCATTAGCGGACAACTCCCTGTTCGATTGTTTTACACATTCCACCAAAAAACAGCGCTTCTTTTGCACGGTTTTTTAAAAAAATCACAAAAAGCTCCCCAGCAGGAGATTGCCATTGCTCAACAACGAATAAAAGAACTTGATCAAATATAACATATATGTTATAAACATTCTATATGAATTCCTACCAGCAATTCAAAAAGCAGGCTTTGAAGGACCCTGGATTAAAAAAAGCCTATGACGATCTCGCGCCTGAATTCGCGATCATTCAACGTCTTATCTCGCAACGCATCAAACATGGCATGACCCAAGCCCAACTCGCAAAGAAACTTAAAACAAAACAATCCGCTATCTCACGCTTTGAATCAGGTGCCGTCAATCCCACCCTGGATTTTCTTCATAAGCTTGCAGATGCATTAGATGTAAAATTAAAGATCACGGTCTCATGAAAATGCTTAGCCACCCTAAAAAGAAAAGAACCCCGCAAGGACGGAACCTTGAAGGGCACTTTTCGTGGTGATGTAGCTTCAGTATAGCAAAAAAAATGAGTCTGTCAACTCCTGTAAAATACGCTATAAATAAGCTCACGCTCTACGCACCCCTTTAACGAACAATAAACCCCTGGAAGTATGAAAAAAGAAACAAAGTACGCACTGCGAGACGCACCAAAATGGATCGAACCCATCACCGATAGCGTCCTGCTGTCCCTCTGCGCAGAAACAGAAGCAACGACCCGCATTAAAAATGCGGGGAGAGGTGTTTTCTATCTCTACAAACATCAAATTCATACGTCTCCTGAAAAAAACCAACAGCACTACTTTCGTGCCTGGGGTTTGAGTAATGCCGATATTTTGCAGGCATCTTCGGTGAACGAGTTTTTCGTCAACGACAACGAACACATCGAGATTTACCGAGCAAGCATGATTCGTGATGGTCGGGTCATCGATAAAAAACAGGCATTAACGATTCGCGTTTTAGATGAAGAAACAGGTTCTCAACGCGGGTCGATCAATAAAATAAAAAAGTGCATTGCGTGATTGATGATTTAAGACTCGGAGACATCTTTGTTTTTGAATACAACATCATCACTACGTTTGATGAGGCGCATTTTTTAGATAAGAGATACTTTCGCTTTGTCCTAACGCTCCCCTCAACCTATTGGTTTTACCAAGACTTTCTTTTTCGAGTGATTCAAGAACGACCAGAAGACCTCCAAATCAGAGAACGTTTTTTCGCGACCAGTCCGGACGCGACGGAAAAACCTCCTACCCTGTTAAGCAAGGGCGGTGTGTACACATTCGCGCGCACCAAATTTCAACCCGAAGAACCAGAACAGCGCTATTCGCCTATCATAGAAATCGCGACCGCGACGACGTGGGAGGCTATTTCCAACTATCTCTGCTCCCTCTATCAACAAACACGCCTCGACCTTCAACCCGAAGAAAGCACTCTCTACAAACAACTCCCCTTGCAAACCGACTCGCAAGACAAAGAAGAACAAATTCAAAAAATCATCGAATACGTTCAAAACCAGGTCGTCTACCTATACGACGCTGAATTCATGCATGGCCATGTTCCGCAATCCACGGACAAGACCCTGCTCTCCAAGTCTGGAGACTGCAAAGCCAAATCGTTACTGTTGATTCGCTTGCTCAAAACAATCGACGTTCCAGCCACTTTTGTCCTCGTCAATTATCAGTCAGATTTATTTCTTAAAACGTGCGCCCCTTCCCCCTTTGTTTTTGATCACGCGATCGTCAAAGTGACCTACCAAGATCAAGACTTCTTTGTCGATCCAACATCCACCGGCGCCTCCGGCATCTTACCCGCTCGCACCGAGCCTTATTTTTCGTATTATCTTCCCATCGAAGAAGAGGCGAAGCTGATGCATAAAAGCAAACGACGGGTCACCGAGGATTATAATATTGAAGAAGAAATGCACATCCGGTTACAACCATCCGAAGGAACTCTTCACAGCACCACCCACTATCGACGTGACTCAGCAGACATTGTCCGAAAAAATTTCAGAATGCTTCCAGAGGCCCAATTCCTGCGAGAGGAAATGAAAATGCTGCAACGGACGTTGACCTACGCCGAAGAAACTCCGGTCGAAGATCTCTTCAAAGACATGCAACGCACGGTCCTCCTGGATGATCTCAAGAACAATCTCCTCAAAATCGAAACCCGCGTCACGCTCCTGAAGCCCTACCATAGCGTAAACACGGAAACGATCTTTCGCTATTATCACGACCTTTCCATTGAGGGCATCAAAAATTTTCGTCACAAGGATCATCTCTGCGACAGTTTTTGTGGCTTCCCCGCAAAATATCAACTCACGGTTGAATCCGATCTCTTTATCGATAAACGTAACAACCTCACAACCAAAGAAACCACCATCGAAAATGATTATTTTTCTTTTTCAAATACAAAAAAAATCTCTTGGAAACGCGCTGTGATAAACCTCTCCTATAAACCAAAGCGCTATGACTACATCGCTCCGGAAGATTTAGAGACCCTCAAAAAAGATTACGCCCGCCTTGATGATAGTAACTTCGGTATCGGTATTGTTTTCGTCTCTCTCCCCCAATTCCTTCGTCGTCATTTTTATCTCACCGGTATCGGCCTCGTGATCCTGATAAACATCATTCGACATATCCTCCAAGCGATCTTCTGATCTGCGGATCGACTCCTGGTTAAATCTCTCTCATCCCCGTTTGACCTTATTGTCGTTTCATGATACAAACTTCTTTCGATCTTCCTCACATTAGAACTATCGATTTTTAACTACTACATTGCATTATTCCTATGGGTTATCCTAAGCGAGATCACAAAGCGGGCGGAGACAGAGGCGGTAAGCGCTTTGGAGGACCACCTCCTTGGAAGCGTGGTTTTGATCGTCCAGATATGGGTCGACCTATGTTGCATTCCGCGATCTGCGCTGATTGTGGCGACCGATGCGAAGTTCCATTCAAACCAAATGGCCGCAAACCCGTGCTTTGCGTGCGCTGCTTTAAGAAAGACGAGGGGGGCGGCTTCGATGATCGTCGCTCGAGCCCACGCCGCGAACCACCTCGAGACACGCGAGAGACACGGGACAACAGCTCGATACAACTCCAAGAACAGCTCCGCACGATCAACGCAAAACTCGACACCATTTTAGAAGCGTTGTCGGATGAATAAAACAAAACCCCGCCTCTTGCGAAAGGCGGGGTTTTTAAATCCTTCCCTCTAAATACTTCCGATAGAGCGGCTTTGGAAATCGTTCAATCGCGTAACGCAACATCGTACGAGGCATTTTTTTGTATCTTGTTTTTAAGTACCGCTCGAGCGCTTTCTGATCTCGCTTGCCTGCTTCACGCAACATCCAGCCTACCGCTTTGTGCATCAAATCATGCTCATCTTTCAAAAGAAGATCGGCGACATGAAATGTCTCCGCAATTTTCCCTTGTTTGATAAACGCAAACGTCGCGATCATCGCCACGCGTCTTGTCCAGAGATGACGTGACTTCGCAAGACCGTCCAACAGCTTTGAGGATCCACGGGTGACAAGATACGCGCCTAAAATTTTATCAGCCGATAGGTCTACTAAATCC
>CAYGGQ010000074.1:0-4842 GCA_964349535.1 uncultured Gammaproteobacteria bacterium
GAAAGATTGCGGTCGCCATAAAGAATGCCCGTGAGAAGCGCGCCTTCGTCAGCAGAAAAAATAGTTCGTGCACGATCCGTTAATGAAGCGCGGCCTTGAAAAAGCCAGGCGCGCCAGTCGTTCGGCGGAGTTTTTGTCGGTAACACAAAAGCCAGGCCTTCCGGGTTGAGGGGAACGAGACGAGGTGGCATCTGCGGCGCTGCGGCGGCAAAACGCCAGACACCAAGCACCACCATCAACAGGCAAAGGAGGCCGACGCGCCAACGCTCGCGTCGCCAGGTCAAAGCAAACAAACAGCCGATTCCACCAGCGATAAACGAGAGACCACGAAAAGAAACAAAGCGATAGGGAGCAAAGCTGTGCAGCAAAATGCCAAACAAGAAAGCCCCACCCATCCAACCGGCAACACGAGCGCGTGAAAAAGGAACGAAAGTCATCCTATTACGGTAACACTCTCCGTGAGCAGATCAAATCTTGACAATTTGGGGGTTTTCAGGTGAAGTTCCCACAGATCGAATTGATCTTTAGACACACAAACCCGTTGTGCAGAGGAGCGTCACATGACAACGCCGCACATCCCGCTGGAAGAAACGCTGGCACTGGTTGAGCATCCCATGGATCGCTTGACCCTGATCGCCCGAGCCTATCCCACAGGGGTTTTGCCCGAGCCATGGTTGGGCCAGGCAAGGACATTGGTGGCGGCGATCGCCGAGGCCTACATGCCGACCTTCGCCAGAATTCCTACCGTGTTCAAAGCGTTGTTCTCTAATCCAGAAGTTCCAGACCCCATCTGTTTCTATTGGAGTCCAAAACCAGTGGAAGGGGCTACGGAACTTTCTCGCCACCCTCTCCTTGTGATGATGTTTGATGGAAGCCGTTGGCTGCCCTCTGATTTTGGCGGTCTGTTGATGGCACTTGGCTGGAAGGATGGAGACGGTCGAATTACAGAGGATGGCGATCGATTTATCCGATCCACGCTGTTGGCCGCTGAACAGGGCATGGAGAATACCTCGATGTTCGCCGATTCGCACCTGCGAAGTCACTACCGGGTTATTCGAGAGTATCTCGAACCCATGGATAAAGCTGACGCGGCGATTACGGAAGAGCGATTCTTATTGCGTCTGGTCAGGACCGCCACCCCGGACCAATATCTAAAAACCGTTCTTCGTCTCCATGAGCCATCCTTTGCTTGGGAGGCCTTGTTCGCGCGGCTCAAGGAGATTGGATGGCAGATCGAGCGTTGCCGTGAGCTGTGCATTGCTTTGCTGCGGCAACAGGTGCCTCGGCAATCCATGCAAGATCTGTGGCCACTGCTCCAGATGGCCACTGCGATGCTTGAGGGTGATAACACGCGAAATCTTGACCGGGAGCTGGAGAATCTGCAGGTGGAGCGCAAGGCATGGGATTGGTTGATCGCGCTCAAGCCCGCGGAACAAAAGAGGGGACTCCAGGACTTCCTGCGAGTACTTGGTCACCGACCACGCAGACTGGACATCGCAGATGAGATTGTCGAGCTGCTTTCTCATAGCAAGGTGACGTTGGCTGCGTTCCTGCTGCGTGCATTCCAGACGAATAAGGATATGACGCAAAGCACCATGAGCGTCTTGGCTCTACACGCTTTTGTGCGTGCTTGGCAGGCAGGATGGTTTGGCACTGCCGCGGGTCTTGCCGTTCAGTTCGCACTGGAAACGGTGACGGACGTTGATCTTGCCAGGATCATTGCTTTGGAAGTTCGTCGAAACACAGAAAAATGCAGGAAAGAGGTCAAGCAGCGTTACCAGAAACTTGAAGTAAGCGAAGCCAATCAGGCCGAGATCACGCGTTTGATTGCAGAATATGAGGCGATCAAGCACGTAACGGCAGGGGAATTGAGCCGGCTCATCCCCTTGTATCGTCAAAGGATCTGCGAAGCCCCGCGCGTGGCTTTGCTCATGGACCAAACGACACGGCTTCAGATCGAACTGTAAAACTTCAGCCCCCCGAGGTCATCGGGGGGCTTTTCTTATCTCTGATCAAATTTACACGCCAACGCGGAAGTAACACACGTCCCCGTCTTTCACGACGTATTCTTTACCCTCAACGCGCGTCAACGCTTTCGCGCGACACCCCGCCTCGCCGCCATTTTCTAAGTAGTCTTTCCAGTTCGTGACTTCCACGCGAATAAAGTTCTTTTCAAAATCAGTATGAATGCGTCCGGCGGCTTGAGGTGCTTTGCTCCCCTTGGTCACGGTCCACGCGCGGGCCTCATCTGGTCCGCTCGTCAAGAAGGTGATTAAGCCTAGTACATCGTAAGCCTCTTTGATGAGACGATCGAGACCAGACTCTGTTTGCCCCATTGCTTCGAGATACTCTTTTTTTTCTTGCGCCGACATGGACGCGAGCTCTGCTTCCATTTTAATACACACGGGGACTAAACGTCCGTTCAATCCTTTAGTGCGAGCCTGCCATGCGCCATTTTGCAGCTGTGTCTCATCCACGTTCACGACATACAACATTGGTTTCATCGTTAACGCTTGAAATGGTTTCAGCAACAAACGTTCTTCGTCTGTCCACTCAATGTCACGCAGCATCGTGCTGCCATCAAGAGCCGTTACGGCTTTTTTTAGCACGGCGATTTCTTGTTCCAACGTTTTCGTCATCCCACTCTTGGATTGTTTTTCGGCGTTTTGCAAACGCTTTGTCAACGTATCCAAATCAGCCAAAGCAAGTTCCGTGTTGATCGTGTCCGCATCGCGCATCGGATCAACCGAACCGTCGACATGAAGAATGTCGCTGTTATCAAAAGCACGTACCACTTGGGCGATCGCGTCTGTCTCACGAATGTTGGCTAAAAATTTGTTGCCTAGACCCTGTCCTTCAGAAGCGCCTTTCACGAGGCCGGCAATGTCGACAAATTCAATCACCGTTGGCACAACTTTCGCGCTTTTATCAAAGGCAGCTAACTGCGCGAGTCGTTCATCCGGAACTTCCACGACGCCAACGTTTGGATCGATCGTACAAAAAGGATAGTTCGCACAGTCCACCTGTTTCTTGGTGATCGCTGAAAACAACGTGGATTTCCCCACGTTCGGAAGCCCGACAATTCCAATTTGGAGTGCCATAGAATGGGGGGAGAATACGGGGAAACAGACGTTTTGGCAAGAGACAAAGGGGCAAAGATAGTGGGGGTTTTAGTCGTTTGGATAAAACAAAAGATCTTAGACAAGCTAAGATCTTTGAGAAAAGTTAAACGGCGCAAGATGCGGTCGTGGCGTAGCGAGCGAGGATTCGCACAATCTCTAGTGCCTCGGCTCTCGTGAGAAAGCCGTCCCGAGAAAAAATTTCGGGAGTAAACACAGTGAGTATAAGACCAAGAATATGGCCGTTCCATGCGTAGTCGACTCCAGACTGAAAGCAGACATGCAGTGCCCAGCGATCGAGGGCATAGTCATACTTGATCCCAACTTCTGGGTGTTCCCTACTATTAGGTGGAGCGGGAAAACGGATGATGCAGAGGACCGTGCCATACCCTCGTTCTTGAATGACCACCGGGAGCGCGGTCCAGACGAGAAGAGGCCCCCGATTATTGAAGACGGGAAGAACATGACAAACCGCCTTTATCTCCAGGTCGATTTGGACATATTCATGCGGTTCGGCGCACACACCCATCGCGGCAAGTGTTGTCGTAATGAGGCGAAGTTTCCGCTCTAACACGGCCTGCATACGCCTGTTTTGCATGATCGGACTTTCCTCGTCAGTCAGCATGAGCCAACTCTCCTATAAATGACGTTCCTGTAGCGTACCTTCATAATGAGAAAAGTCAAGGGGATCAGGCCAGTGTTGACGCTCGCTGGATCATGACATAAGAACGGTAGATGAGCGTCTTTCATCAAAAACGGATTGTCTGCTTTGGTGGCGGCACAGGGCTGCCAGCGTTGTTGTCGGGTCTCAAGCGATGCCCGACATTAAACGTCACCGCGATCGTCAGCATGTTCGACAGTGGGGGAAGTTCCGGCGTCTTGCGCGATCGATTCGGTATTCTTCCCCCGGGCGATATTTTAAAATGCCTTCTCGCGCTTTCGGAAGATGAACAGACCGCGCGTCGTATTTTATTAAAACGTATTCAACATCGCGAGTCGCCAGGTCATACGGGTGGCAATGTTTTGTTGATGGCTTTAGAAAAGGTGTATGGAAATTATCTGTCTGCTGTGGATGCGCTCGGCCAGATCCTGTCGATTCAAGGTCGTGTGGTCCCCGTTGCGTTACAATCAGCCACGCTGTGTGCGCACTATAAGGATGGATCAACCGCTTGCGGTGAAACGCATGTCGACGAGGGTTTGATAGCGGGCAAGGAGGTGCGGGAATTATTTTTAGAACCAACCGTTCGCGCCTCCGATTCAGCGTTGCAGGCCATTCAGCAAGCAGACCTTCTTTGTGTTGGTCCGGGAAGTTTTTATACGAGCGTGTTACCTAACTTTTTACCTGATGGAGTTCGTCAGGCTGTTGCCGGATCATCAGCCCCCATCGTCTTCATCGCAAATCTCGTCACCGAAGGTCTTGGAATGCAGCAGCAGATGTTTATGGATCTCATCAACCAAGTCGAGCACGCGCTTGGTCGCCCGTTCTCTTCTATTATTATGAATGCACAGGTTCCCGTGGGCGCACCGCTTGATCGATACGGGGAGGAACATAAGTACCCCATCCTTCCAGCGGCGGAGCTTTTACAGGATCCTCGTCTGATCGTCGCTGATCTTTGGCGAGACAACCAAATAGCGCGTCATGATTCTGCGACGTTAGCTGATCTGCTTTTGGCATTGGCCCAAGGAAACCCCTCCCACTCCCCTTATCAGGGGAGGATCTGAC
>CAYGGQ010000075.1:0-4827 GCA_964349535.1 uncultured Gammaproteobacteria bacterium
ATGCGGAAGGGGTGGGTGACAACGCGCACCCGCGCCTTGATGAAGCGGACGTCGCTGCAATCGCAAAACTTCGTAAGGTGGCGAAAAAAGTTATCGTGATTATTGTTTCTGGTAGACCGCTCATTATCACAAATGAACTTCCGACCTGGGACGCGCTTGTCGCTGCATGGTTGCCCGGAAGCGAGGGTGCTGGAGTCGCCGACGTACTATTCGGCGCGCACCCGTTCACGGGTACGTTGCCCCTGCCATGGCCTCGCACAATCAAACAGGTGCCAATGAAATCAGGTGGGCGGGCACGGGATGGGAGCGCGCCCCTTTTTCCGCGTGGTTTCTACATTGCGGAGTCTGTAAAAAAGTAGGTGCACTCGCACGATAACCAGGAAATGAAAGAATACGGGGGTCAATCAAAATCATTCTCTTATAAATACCAACATGCTAAACTTCTTCCATCTATGAAAAAAAGTCGTTCTTTGCATCTCCTCGTGTTGTTGTTATTGATTGTGAGCGGTGCGTTTGTTTCGTTCCTGTTAGTCCGTGAACGAGCAGGTGGGAGTACGGAAGCTCCAAAGGTTGAACGTCGGTTACTTGAACCGGTCAGTAAGGGAGGGCAGATCTACGCTTGGCGTGAACCGAATGATTTGTCGGTTTGTAAAATGCATTTGGTGTATGCAAAACCAAATCAGATGGTTGATGGACCCGTGTTGAAAGGTGTTTCTTTTAAAATTCCCTCTCACGTGGATTGGGCTGGTCCGGATTATCGTCTGTCACATTATTTAAAAATCTCTGAAACAAACAAGACCCAAGATTTTGAGTTTGGACCAGTTCGTTTTCAAGATAGGGTTGCAAATTGTGAATGGAATCGTGATTACTGGCTTAGGGTGCAGTATTCAACGGCATTTAAATCCTACGTTGATGATCTCATGGAAGGATCGATGACATCCATAAGAGAGTTATTGGTTGCAAGAAATATGGGTGGTGGGTCCATGGAAGGCTCGCTTGTTGTTGAGAACAAGACTGTGAGTCCACCAAATCACTATGAGTACGTGTTGTTAAAATATATCTACAGGAACAATGATGGCTCCACGGGTCAGGATCGTAGCTGCCATTTAAAAGTAATTGGGAGAAGTGTCATGCTGGATTTTAGTGGACGGTGCCAGGAAGTAGGTTCTGAAGAAGCGGTGTTTGATCAACTCAAGAGCATTGTTGATTCGATTTGGTTTGATAGAAATTTTTGACGCGTTTTCTTACTTATGTCGCCTCACAGCGATTCGTCGGTCGTAGGTGATCTTCGCGTCATGGTCTACGTGGAAGATTTGAATCGGGCGAGACATTTTTACGGCACGATCATTGGTTGGCCTGTCTTGAAGGATTTTGGGGACGGGGTGATGTTTGAAGCGGGTGCGAAAAAAGTGGTTGAGATTTTTGATGTGAAAGAACATGAAGGGGCGGTGAACGCTGCATCAACGGTTCTTTCCCTTGAAGTGACAGATGTTCGCGTTCTTCATGTTCGCCTACAGGATAGAGGTGCTTCTCCTTTACGCCACAATGATTGGGGGGACACATCCTTTTTTATGTACGGACCCGAACAAGAAAAGTTAATTTTCTTTACGCGAGATAAGAAATGATTGATAGAACGGAACAGTGAAGGGTTTGGGAACCGGAACCGGGGTCAGGTCCAAAAACAGAACAAATACCTAGCCTTTTTAATCTTTTAGCGGTTATTTCCGATTAGGGTCAGGTCCCTGGGATTGAACCTCATCTAACAGCATTTTATATCTCTCCTGTCGCTCTTTTGGAGTAGTGGCTAGAGTCTCGAAAAATTGGTTTTTAGCGAGGATAGGATTATATCGTCCTTCGGCATAAGCGGAATAACTGCTCCAGGGGTATTGAGATGGATGATCCACAAGATTGGCTCTGACTGGGTTCAGTTCTATATATTGGCCGCAGCGCAAAAAATACGAATCGCTTTGGATGAGCAGGTTTTTGTATCTTCCTTGCCATAAGTGTCCGCAAGAGCCGTTTCGTCGGTGGTGTCGGATGGTATGGGCGAGGGTCAGGCCTTGCATGAACTTAGGAAGGGTTTCCGATGCAGACGGTTCAACTAGCATGTGGATATGGTTCGGCATCAGTACATAGTGATAAATGGCAATTTGAAACTTTTTTGCGTACTTTTCAAGTAAAGCAAGATACTCCAGATATGCTTGTGGAGAATCAAAAATGATTTGACGATCATTCCCTCGGTTTATAACGTGAAAAACTTGGTTCGCCGCTAAAATACGCAATGTTCGTGCCATAGGAATAGAAAGGTTATGGACCTGACCCTCTATACTCCGTTCCAAATTTTTGGGTGTCTTGTCAAGTGTTGATAACTCTTTTGGGACCTGACCCCAGCGTTCAGCGTTTGAAAAAAGTGGTAGAATGATCTCATGAACGAAACCGTGAGATACGCAGAATTTATCAAACCCTTGTGGGCCCCGCCTTCTTGGCTTTTTGGTCCTGTGTGGACGGTGCTGTACGCAATCATTGCTGTTTCTTTTGGTACGGTTTTTTATAAAGCGCTGACCAAGCAAATTCCAGCGAAAATAGCTTTGCCTTTTGTTCTTAACCTTGTTTTTAATTTTGCCTTTACACCGATTCAGTTTGGGCTGAGGAATAACCTCCTGGCTTCCGTGGATATCCTACTCGTGTTCGCGACACTCGTTTGGGCGTTGTATGCGGTCTGGCGTACCGCGCCCAAGCATCGCTGGGTTGTTTATGTGAACATTCCATATCTGCTCTGGGGAGCTTTTGCCACGTGTTTGCAACTTACTATTACCTATCTAAATAGATAAGACCTATGTCAAAACAAAAACTCCACAAATTAACCCTTCAGTATCTTGCAAAGAATATCTCGATCGTCATTGGACTCGTGCTTGTTTGGCGTGGTATCTGGTATGTTTTAGACGGGCTTGATAAATGGATTTTTGGAGGCAGCCACATGGACGGCCCTAGGCGGTATTATGATTGGCTTGTTTATTTTGTACCTACCAGATAAAGATTTAAAAGAGATTGAAAAACTTTAACATTTGCCGCCCACTGTTTTTTCGCCTACTCTACCCCGATGGCGATCGTGCTTCAGTTGCAAGAAATCTCTAAATCCTTCGGACCTCGACGGTTGTTTGATGCGGCTACCGTTTCCGTGTCAGAAGGGCAAAGGATCGGATTGATTGGGGTGAATGGAGCGGGGAAGACGACGCTGTTTAAAATGATTTTAGGGCAGGAAGAAGTGGAGAGTGGGAAAATTGATCTGCATCCAAATGTTCGTTTGGGTTATATCGAACAGAACGAGGTGATTCCTCCGGAGGAAAAGGTGATGGAGTATCTTGTGCGTGTGTCTGGGCGAGAAACGTGGGAGTGCGCAAAAATGGCAGCGGCGTTTGAAATAAAGAATGAGCTTTTGGAACGTCCGCTTCATTCTTTTTCCGGCGGTTATCAGATGCGTATTCGGTTAAGCGGCGTTTTGGTTCAAGAACCAAATCTGTTGCTTTTGGATGAGCCGACCAACTATCTCGATTTGCAGACCGTCTTGCTTTTGGAACAGGTGCTGCGGCAATATCGTGGCGGCCTGCTTTTGATTTCGCATGATCGTGAGTTTTTAAAAAATGTGTGTACGCACACGCTTGAATTATCGCATCAAAAGTTGACGTTGTACCCGGGAAACGTGGAAGCGTATTTAGAATATAAAGAACAAAAACTGGAAGAGGCGCGACGGTTTAATAAAAAGGTGGAGGCGCAACGATCGCATCTGCAGACGTTCGTGGATCGGTTTCGCTATAAGGCTTCTTTGGCAACGCAGGCGCAATCAAAGTTAAAGCAGATTGAACGATTGAAGACGATCGAGATCGCGCATTCGCTTCGTACCGTTCGTATCCAGATTCCTCCACCGCTCATTCCGATTAAAAAGGGGATGGCTTTAGAAATCAAATCTCTGACAGTTGGTTATGATGCTTCTCATCCCGTGTTGCGTGAGATGAACCTTGAAATTGATCGCGGTGATCATGTCGTGATTTTGGGTGAGAATGGGCAGGGGAAGTCAACGTTTTTAAAGACCTTGGCTGGTGCACTTCCAGCGCTTGATGGTTCTTATAAGTGGGCGCATAAGTTACGCGTCGCTTATTACGCGCAACATGTTCCTCAGATGCTCCCTAAGCAGGGGACGGCGGGTGAATATCTTTTGTCCGCGGCTGGAAATGTTTTGCCGGAGGTGTTATTCCGCATGGCTGGGAATTTTTTGTTTACCAAAGAAGATTTAGAAAAACCGATTTCGATCTTGTCTGGAGGTGAGCGTGCGCGCCTTTGCATGGCCGGGATTTTTCTTGGTCGTTTTGATGTGTTGATTTTGGATGAACCGACGAACCATTTGGATTTTGATACGGTTGAAGCTCTGGCGGAGGCCCTTCAAGAATTTGAGGGGACGATTCTTTTTGTGAGCCATAGCCGAACATTTGTTTCTCAAGTGGCGGACAAATTGTTTGAGGTCAAAGAAGGAAAGATTCGACGATACATTTTTCCGTACGAGGCCTATATTTACGAATTGCAAACGCATGAGTCTTTAGGGGATCTTCAAGAGCCCACAGCACCAACGCCAGAAGACCCTTACTATCGTCGTCGTGAACCGGAAGTGTTTGAGGATATTCAAGACACGCGCAGAACGTTAAAGCGTATAGAGAAACAGCTAGAAGCGCTTACCGAGGAGCGAGAACAGCTTCTACAGTCCTTTGCGACAAACCCTTCAAATCCAGATGCGCATCGAGGAAAACGATTGAAACAGATCGCCGAGGAGTCGAT